>ONAH01000153.1 GCA_900315715.1 uncultured Eubacteriales bacterium | reverse complement strand
ATGTGCCAATATTACCTTGCCGTTTTCGAGTTCCACTTTAAATTGAGTATTCGGCAAAGCCTCAATTACTGTACCTGTAAGTTCAAATACGTCCTGCTTCGACAAAGCGAATTCCTCCTTAATTATCCTGAAATTCTGATAATATTCTTTTGACTTTGCGGTTTGTATCATAATCCTGTACAACTGTATTTGTTGCTGCAAGATGTTTTAGTTTCTTTTTCTTCGGTTTTTCTAACGGTCTTTGTTTTCCGTTTACTATATAACCTGTATCACCCTCCATTGAGGTTATTATAAAGAAACTATTTTTATCACGTCCCGCTTTAGCCCTGACGATCATTCCTATGCAATATTCCATTTCTCCACCTCTTTAATCCAGAGATGTTAATATCACGGGACCGTCATTTGTTATCGCTATGGTATGTTCAAAGTGAGCCGAAAGACTGCCATCTGCTGTTACTGTTGTCCAGTTATCTTTCAGAACTCGTACCTTATGACTTCCCATATTGATCATAGGTTCTATCGCTATGACCATTCCCGGAAGCAGTTTTGCACCGGTATTCGGTGTTCCGTAATTTGGTACCTTTGGATCCTCGTGTAAATTCGCACCTACGCCATGGCCGACAAAATCTCGTACCACCGAGTAACTGCGAAGTTCAGCATATTTCTGAACTGCGTGTCCTATATCGCCTATCCGTGAAAATGCTTTCGCTGCTTTTATTCCTTCGTAAAGTGCATTTTCAGTAGCTTCTATTAGGTTTTTAGCTTCTTCCCTTACATCTCCGCAAGCAAATGTCCATGCATTATCACCATGATAACCATTTAAGCAAGCACCGACATCTATACTTACTATATCGCCGGATTTCAGAACACACTCTTCACTTGGTATGCCGTGAACAACCACATTGTTTACCGAAATACAAGCACTTGCAGGAAACCCGCCGTATCCGAGGAACGAAGGAGTTGCTCCCTGTCCCTCGATATACTTGCGGACTATTTCGTCAATTTCCTTTGTTGTTACTCCAGGCTCGACTGCTCCTCCCGCTAAGCGTAGTGCTTTTTGTGAGATACGTCCTGCTGCTCGTAAAAGCCTCAGCTCGTTTACAGTCTTAAGCTTGATCATAATAAATTAAGCCTCAAGTTCTTTGAAAACTAATGCTGTTGTATCAGCAATTTCTTCCTGTCCCTCAACTATTGCAAGCTTTCCCTGCTTTGAGTAATACTCTTTGAGAGGCTCTGTTTCGCTATGATAAACCTCAAGACGAGCTTTGACAGTGTCGGGGTGGTCGTCCTTACGCTGAACAAGGGCACCTGCACAGAGGTCGCATACGCCTTCAGTCTTAGGTACTTTGTACTCAAGATGATAGCTTGCACCGCAGCTTCCGCAGACACGGCGTCCGGACATTCTTCCGATGATTCTCTCGTCAGGTACTTCAATATCAATTACCTTATCGATTTTTACACCCATTGTGTCCAGAGCCTCGGCTTGGGGAATGGTTCTTGGAAAACCGTCTAGAATAAAGCCATTATTACAATCATCTTTTGCAAGACGATCCTTAATTATGCCTATTACTACTTCATCTGGTACAAGCTGACCTGCATCCATAAACGACTTTGCCTTTAGTCCCATCTCCGTACCGCTCTTCAGCGCTTCACGGATAATGTTACCCGTACTGATTGTTGGGATATTAAGATGCTCACAGATTTTCTCTGCCTGAGTACCTTTGCCCGCACCGGGCGCACCCAATAAAATAATGTTCATAACTATTTACCTCTTTTCTTAATATATTAATCCAAGAAACCTTTATAGTTACGCATCATCATCTGTGATTCAAGCTGCTTAACTGTGTCAAGTGCTACACCTACAAGAATGATGATTGATGTTCCGCTAAGTGACATGCTTCCCATTGAGGATACTCTGCCATAAATAAGCGGAAGCAAAGCTATTACTGCCAAGAACAGTGCACCGATTAGTGTTATTCTGGAAAGTATCTTTGCTATGAAATCAGCTGTCGGCCTGCCCGGACGAATACCCGGTATAGTACCGTTGCTTGTACGGAGATTGTTTGCTATTTCTACCGGATTGTATTGAATTGTAGTGTAGAAGTATGCAAACATAATAATTAAGAAGAAATAAATAATCATATAAGCAACATTTGTTGTTGAGAAGAAATTAAAGAAGCTTCCCCAAAAACCTGTTGTTGCTTTAACAAACAAATTAATTGTGCTTGGAATTGAGAGAATTGAGCTTGCAAAGATTACCGGAAGCACGCCGCCCATACCAACCTTGATCGGGAAATATGAAGACTGACCGCCATACATCTTTCTGCCAACTACTCTCTTTGCGTACTGTATCGGAATACGTCTTTCAGCGTCATTCATAAATGTAATCAGCCAAATTACGAACAGGAACAGTACTATGAAAATCGGAACAAAGAAATAATACTTTGTATCGCCCTGACCAGCCATCTGCCAATATGCAGTAAGCTGAGTTACAAGAACAGAAATTCTTGATATAATACCTGCAAAAAGGAGTATTGAGATACCGTTTCCGATACCGTGTGAGTTGATTTGCTCACCAAGCCACATCATTACAGCAGTACCTGCTGTGAATGTCAGGATAATTACAGCACATGAGAATACACCCTGAAAGCCTGATCTCCAATCAGAAATAATAATACTTGATCTTCTCAGGAAGATATAGTATGCTGTACCCTGGATTAATCCAAGTCCAACTGTTACATATCTTGTAATTGCAGCTATTTTCTTTCTACCCTCGTTGCCCTCTTTCGATAATCTTTCAAGGGCTGGAATAGCAACGCAAAGCAACTGCATTATAATTGAGGAGTTAATGTACGGTGTAACACCCATTGCAAACAGTGTTGCATTGGCAAATGCACCACCCGACAACATATTCTGATATGCAAGGAAATTGTCACCACTGTACTGATCCATCAATGTTTTTAGTGCTGTAGCATCCAGAAATGGTACGGGTATTACCGAACCAATTCTGAAAACCAATATTATTAATAATGTAAAGAGGATCTTATTTCTTAAATCAGGAATCCTCCAGGCGTTACTGATTGTTTTAAACAATTATACCACCTCTGCCTTTCCGCCGGCTGCCTCGATTTTTGCCTTAGCAGACTCAGAAAAAGCAGTTGCTTTTACAGTAAGGCTCTTTGTCAATGTGCCGTTTGATAATATCTTAACGCCATCAAAAGAGTTCTTAACTATACCGGCTTCAACAAGTGCCTTTGTATCAACTGTTGCGCCGTTCTCAAATTTCTTCTCAAGAGTACCAACGTTAACGGTTACGATCTCCTTAGCGAAGATGTTGTTAAAGCCTCTCTTAGGAATACGTCTCTGAAGGGGCATCTGGCCACCTTCAAAGCCCGGACGCATTCCGTGACCTGCTCTGGCCTTCTGACCCTTATGTCCCTTGCCTGCTGTTTTGCCCCAGCCTGAGCCGTGACCTCTGCCGATACGCTTTGCATCTTTCTTTGAGCCTGCAACGGGTGAAAGTTCATGCAACTTCATAAATTCGCACCTCCTTGTTATGCTTCGGTAACCTCGATGAGGTGATTAATTACTTTGATTTTGCCCTTTGTCTGAGCGTTATCCGGCTGAACTGTTGTATCACCGATCTTACGCAGTCCCAAAGAGTCGGCGGTTGCAATCTGGTTTTTCTTAGCGCCGATAAGACTCTTCTTCAGCTTAATT
>ONAH01000101.1 GCA_900315715.1 uncultured Eubacteriales bacterium | reverse complement strand
TGCTTGTTTTTCTCTTTCTGCTTCAGCAACTTTTGCAATAACTCTTTTCATTTCTTCTGGTAAAGAAATATCTTTTAATTCAACATTTTCAACTTTTATACCCCATGGGTCTGTTTCTTCGTCAACTATTTTACAAATTTCTGTACTTAATTTTTCTCTTTCTGTTAATAACTCATCTAAAGAAACTGATCCAACTATATTTCTCATTGTTGTTTGAGCAAGCTGACTAACTGCATAATTAAAGTCTTGTACTGCAATTATTGATTTTGATGCATCAAATATTTTATAATATAAAACTGCATTTATTATAATTGATACATTGTCTCTTGTAATTGCTTCTTGAGCAGGAACATCAACAGCTTTTGTTCTTACATCTACTTTTTTGTATGAATGAATTATTGGAAAAATAACATGCCATCCCGGAGTTAAAGTTCTTCTATATTTTCCAAACTTGAATAATATACCTCTTTCATATTCATTTATCTGTCTTATTGATGCCAAAACTATTATTACAAAAACTATCAATAATAATCCTAAAAATTCTACCATAATTATTACCTCCCTTTTTACATATAATATCGTTTAGATAACTTCTTGTCAATATTTGTAGCTATATATGTGTATTTAACTTATGACACTTAAAAAGATACCAGTAAATAAAACAACACCTTTATTTCCATAATTAGTTTGAACCGTCTTTTTTTATTAAAAAACAAATCTCCCGGTGGATGCAATAGCATCCATCGGGAGATTGTTTTTAATGAAACTTTTTTTGAATAGGCAATTATTCTTTAATGCCCATCTTATTCACAATAATTTTGCGAATAAGATCAATAGGAATAATTATAAAGGCAATGAGAATAACTGCTATCCAGTTATGCACTGTAAGTGGTGTGGTACTAAACACTTTACCACCGAACTGAATAATAAGAACCTGTACTGCTGCAACAGCTGAAATAACCAGAATGAAATTACGATTTTCTGTTATATGTTCAAACAAATTCAATTTTTCGGTTCTGGCATTAAAGCTGTTCCATAGAATAGCCATTATGAAAGTTGAGAACATGAAAGTTCTGACAATATCCATATTGGTGCTTCCAATCAGATTGTAAACACCAAAAATATTCTTCAGAATTCCCAGGCAGATAGTTGTAATAAATACACCACCAACCAAAATACTGCTCTTCAGATAAGAGTTCAGTATATCTGCGGAACGGAAAACTGGTTTTTCGTTCATATAGCTATCTCTAGCTGGTTCTTGTCCAAATGCAATAGCTGCCAAGGTGTCCATTATCATATTAATCCAAAGGATCTGTACAATAGTGAACACTTCCTTCCATCCAAGGAGAGGTCCAATAACGGCCGTAAAGACTGTACTCACGTTTACCGTAAGCTGGAAGATGATGAACTTCTTGACTGACTTACTCATAGTCCGGCCATACATGATTGCATCTGCAATCGAAGTTAAGCTATCATTAAGAATTATGATATCTCCTGCTTCTTTTGCTACTTCCGTTCCAGATCCCATCGCAAAGCCAACATCAGCCTTGTGAAGAGCAGCTGCGTCATTTACGCCATCACCAGTCATGCCGACAACTTCTCCAATAGAACGACTTGCTTCAACAAGTCGTTCCTTATCAGAAGGTACAGCCCTGGCAACAACTTTTATATCCGGAAGACTTAGAATCAGTTCTTCATCAGACATTTTTGACAACTCTTCATGAGTGATGCAAATATCTCTTGAACTGGTTATCAAACCAGCTTCCTTTGCAATAGCTTTTGCTGTTGAGAGGACATCTCCAGTTACCATTGTAACACGAACGCCGGCATTGAGCATTTTTCTAACAGAGTCTTTGACATCCTTACGGACATCATCTCTGATAGAAATCAGAGCTACGAAAATCTTTTCTCCGGCACATTCCTTAACAATAGCAATAACGCGCATCGCCCTCTCAGTCTGTGCATTCCAGGTTTCCTTCAGCTTGGACATTATCTCATCAGAAATAGGTTTCTGATTTCCATCATTGTCGATATAGCTGTGGCATCCATTCATAATGATATCAGGAGCACCCTTCAGGTATTTTATACCATTAGGCATAGTTACTGTAGCGTACTTTACTCTTGAGTCAAATGGCTCTCTACTTTTAACTATACTCTTATCAATATCTACACCATTTTCGATAGCCAGATATGTGATTAGAGCACGGTCGGTATCATTTGACCCAATTGCTTTTCCATCGCCACTAACAGCAGCGTCATTATTTACTCCGGCACCAATAACAATATCATTTCTGATGATTGCATTGATATCACGGAAAGATTCATAAATAGTGGAAGCTCCAGTAATAACATTTGCAACAGTCATTCTACCATTTGTAAGAGTGCCAGTCTTATCGGTGTAAACATGAGTTAAGTATCCGGCTGTTTCTATTGCCTTAGGGTTCTTAACATAAATGTGAGCTTTAAGCATTTTGCCTACATTCAAGCCCTGAACCAGTGTATTCATAAGAGGCAGTCCTTCAGGAACGGCCATAACTATTATAGAAACACCCAGCACAAGGCTACTGAGAAGCAGATATGCAACATTACCGACAGTATAGTGAGACATACTGGCAAGTCCCAGAATAACATTGATAACAGTGGCCGCACCACCGCCACAGTAACCAAAAATGCCGATGTTTTTGGCAAGACGATCTAGTTTCTCCTCTGAAGGAGTCTGGCTTTCGTCTTTCTCCTGTAGAGAAACATTAATTGCTCCGAGAACTGTGTTATCTCCAACATCAGTAACCTGCATAACAGCAGATCCAGAAGTAACAACACTGCCACGGAAGCATTTAAATGTTGTAAACAGGTCATCATTGCCCGGAACCTCTCTGTCTCCAAGCACAATTTTTGTGGCTTCCCGACTTTCTCCGTTGAGAGCTGCCTGATCAACTTTCAAGGTACCTTCAAGCAAAATTCCATCAGCTGGGATTTTATCACCAGGCTGTAAATACACACAGTCACCCCAAACGATGTCATTAATTGAAATCTCAACCAGTTTACCATCTCGGTAAACCTTTACTGTAATCTGGTTTGCTTCCCGCTGAAGAGCCTGCGCACCGCGATCCTGTTTGTAATTGATGTAAGTTCCGATAAACGAAACCGCAAGTATAACAATAAAGATTGCTACCGCGCTAAACCAATCATCAGAACCCATATCCGGCCAAATCCGACCAATCATATAAAAGATTATTTCAAGAGCCAGAGCCACCATAAGAATTTTAAGCCATGTATCCTGTAAAGACTCTTTAAACATATCCCAGAAGGATTCTGACTCACGCTGAGTCAGTACGTTCGTACCTCTCGACTTATTTTTTATAGCCTCCTGCGTTGTTAAACCATACATAGATGTTACCTCCTTGAAATTATTCGTTGTTTGTTAATTGCTTTTTTGTTAAGAATAAATTAGATTGCCCTACATATTTTCCTCCTTGCCTTTCTATTCAATTTTGAATGTACAACATGTATATTAAAAATGATATTACTACCATATTAATATACTTTATTGCACGAACAGTTTCATCACATCGCATTGTAAATATTACGATAAGAAAAACATTTCGTACAAGCGATATTATACCATCAATCAGATTTTATGTCAATCTATACAAACAGAATCAAGCAACATAATCTATTACCACCTTGTAAGATTTATGGTACAATCCTAAAAGGTACACCTATCCAAAGTATGCTCTTGCATTTTCAATTTAAGCATACCTTTTGTAGGTGTCCCTAAAAACAAACCTTCGATTAAACCAGATTGTATAATCGTAGTTTACAAAAGAGATATGAGGCAATAAGTCCGTCCCCCTGCCTCACAAAAGAAATATGAGGCAATAAGTCCGTCCCCTTGCCTCATATTTTTTTATTACTTAAGGGAAAGTTAGGTTTAAAATCATTTTCAAAAATCTATTTTTTAGTAATTAAAACTTCAATATCTCCATCTTTAGTTAGATTAGTTACTTCAAAATTATATTTTGGGTTGTTGCTTGTTTTTTTATTTTCGAAACTACCTAGGTGATATGTTCCATCATATTCTTTACCATCAACAGTAATAGTATATGGAATTGCTATGGCAAAGCTTACGAGCTCACCTTCTTCGTGTTCTGGTACTTCCCATTTAACTTTTTTTGTAATCATAATGGTGTCATTTGTTCCTTTTATTTTAATTTTTTCTAGTTGATTTATATATTGTTTAGAATTTAGTTGTATTTCGGATGTTGATGTAGTGCTATCAGCGTTTTTAGCTTTTGGTTTGGCTGTTGTTGTAAGTATTATTGAAATAATGATTAAAGATATAATTATTAATATTCCTATTCCTGTAAGTATTAACATATTTTTTTTCAATTTTTTTCACCTCGTTTTTTTAATTTTATATTAGTGAATGGGTAATGTCAATATTTTCATAATTATATAAGTGGATAAGACGGAAACAAGTAGCTCTGACGTGGGCAATTCTCCCGGTTAAGACGGAAACGAGTGCTCTGACGCGAGCAATTCTCCCGGGCAAAACTGCTCGTTCGCTACAAGCGAACAGGGCAGTTTTGCCCGG
>ONAH01000151.1 GCA_900315715.1 uncultured Eubacteriales bacterium | reverse complement strand
TATAATCTCAATAATAAAAAATATTTTTTACTGTAACATTGTTATCCTGACTTTTTTCATTTAGTCGTAAACTATTACATTATTTAATATTTGTTTTCTTTTAAATATATTATTCATCTTCATACTCGACGTTAATTCTTTTAATTATTCTCAAAAAATATGTTTAGAATGACTTTTTCTTCAGATTAACTTTAGATTACAGTGTTATTATTAATTTGAAATATTAATACGGTTAGAAAAAGTATTATTTCACCGTTCCTTATTATTATCTTTAATAAATATCGAAAGAAGGCTGACTATGAAAAAGGTTTTTTCACTGCTTATTGTAGTATCTATGATTTCAACACTCTTGTACGGATGTTCTTTTACTCACAAACAATATATTAATGTGGAGAATAATAATTATATCTCCGATTATACTGAGTCTTTATCAACAACTTATTCGGAAACTAATAACGAAGGTACTGAGCTTTACAACAAACTATTTGACATTAATAATAAGGTTTCGGTAAGTATTTTTATCAAGAAAAATGAAATAGGTAAACTACAATCGGATTTTCAAAATTATACAGAAAATGATCCAAATAGAAAATCCGAAATCTATCGTAAGGCTGATGTTATCTTTAATATTGGTTCGGAGAGTTATTCTGTGGAAGAAGTTGGCATTCGTCTTAAAGGAAATCAGTCTATCAGACCTTTCTATGATTATGACGGTACTCCAAATATTTGTAGTTTTAAACTAAGCTTCGATGAAACATTTGATAATCAAGATGATTACGGCGATGATGTTAAAATATGGAGTAGCGTTGCAAAAAGAGATGCAAGAAAAAAACGCACATTTGCAACACTTAACGAACTTGACATTAAATGGAACATCAGTTATGATGAATCGAATATCAGAGAAATATATGCAACCAAGCTGTTTGAAGCCTCTGATTCACTCGTACAAAAAATCGGTCTTTCACAAATGAAAATCAACAACAATAACTATGGATTGGTAAAAATATATGAACCGGTTGATAAAAAGTTCTTCGAAAAGCGACTTCCAAAATCAGCTCTCGGCGGTGATCTGTATAAATGTATGTGGTCGGAATGTGATAACTCAGGTAATCGTACAGGAAATTGGAAAGGTGCTACATATAATACCGACAACTCATACGGTATTCAGAATAATTCAGAAGGTCAGAAGTATAACTTTAATCTGAAAACTAACAAGAAAACTTCTAACCATGAGTCACTTATCAATTTCCTTAGTGTTATCAATAAACAGGATATTTCAAAAGACGAACTTGAAAAAGTTCTTGACGTTGACAGCTTCGCTAATTTTATGGCTGCAGAGTATTTTTCAGGCGATCCGGACGACATCCGCAATAATTTTAATAATCACTATATTTACTTCAGAAAAGATAACGGAAAAGCAATATTTATAGTTTATGACAATGATCGCACATTAGGTCTTACATATGGCATGAATATCAACTGTACTGCCATTAACCCTTATTCCGATACCGCTGCTACTATGGGAACACAGCTCAATCCTCTTATCTTGAAAACTATTTCAAGTAGTTCTCAACCTGATTTATCTTATGTAAAAGATAAATACACAACCGCTTTAAAAAGCCTTTCCGAATCAAAACTGCTAACAAGCGACGATGAATTTAACAAAATGTATAATACTGTAAAAGCAAATTATGAAGATATAATTGTGCCTTATATTACATTTGCAAATCAGGAAAAACCATTTGCTTTCAGCTTAGACGGAGATGAAAAAGGCGGTAACAAATCTAACATGTCGTTTGAACAGTTCCGATCACAGATTATGAACACCTATAAAAATGCTAATCTATAAACTCAACCTATATTATCACTTGTAACTATTTACTATACATTGATTACACCACAAGTTCAAACAAATAATCATTTGATACTAAACACTACATTAATAATAGTATAATAATAAATGGAACTGCGAAAAACAAAGCTTACGAACACTTTGTTTTCACAGTTCCATTTTTATTTCTATTATATTCTTATAATTACAATATCAATTTGCATAGGAAACAGGTATTGACATTTGTAATATTACAGGTTTTATTACTATTAGCAATAGATGGCTCTATTATAAAAGTTTTTTACATTTTAAGACGGGGTAATAAAAACCACAGCGGTCTTTCTAAATGCTGATATTATTCGTATTATAGCAGAATATATTAAACCTGCACTATATAAATAAACTGCTATACTTGTTGAACGCAGAAATACAATACATATAACCGCAAGTATGATGTTCACTATTCCGGTTGAAAACTTAAGCTTCCAACCGGGAGAATCAAGCCTTTTTGCTTCAACCGCACGCAATATTTCTACAAATCCGCTAAATGCATGTATTGCAAGAAGATAACCCATAATATATATCTGTGAAATATTTGTCAGCGTTTCGGCGATAGCTCCAAGATCAAAAATTATCATTCCGCGTATTAGTATCTGATCTCCCCCTACCATATGTCTTGCCATGGTAAAATAATAAATTAGCATCTTTAGTCCGCTTATTGTAAGTGACAATGAAAGTATTATCATTATTAGTGAACACGCCTCTGCTCCCATAAATACCATCAATACTCCGATAAAGATCATTAAGATCCCAATAAAAACGCTTTTTATTCGCTGCCATTTCGTCATATGCCAAATCCTTTCTGAAAATGTTTTACCAACAGCTGATAATCTTTTATTCCTGCAAATCCTTTTTCTCCAAAATCTATCGAATATCCCGCAAGAAGATTCCCTGACGTATAGATTTTGTTCGTAACCATACTTTTTTGAGCCATAGCAGCTAAAATGAATTTGCCAAGAAAGGTTTCGTCTTTATCGTCATTTTCGGCATTTACATACTCCGATTCGTATTTTGTCAAATCAAATGGCTCTATCTCTTGACCAGATAGTTTCTCTCCAAAACCTTTCCAATCAGCACTGGCATTAAGCTGTCGCTTCTCAATAATCGTCTTGATCTCATCTTCATAGAGTTTTGCTTCATTCCATGCATATGTGTTCTTTTCAAATTCCGCAATATCTCCGATAAGGTATTTTAAGGCATAAATCATCTGACAAAAAGCATGATAATAATCTGATGGATTATCCTTTATTATCTCATCATAATCTCCCCATGCAGGAAGATATTTATATCTTATAAAGCTATAATCAGGCAAATGACCGGCACGCCCATGCCCTAAATTCATTATTGAATGTTCTTTGCTTTGAAACAGGCTGTTCGTGTATTTGTAAACATCAAGATCGTCAGGATCAGAGGGACTATGTCGAAAAGATATTTGTATATCAGTAAATCCTCCTTGTCCGTCGGGCAGCATCTCATAAAAATAGTAGTTTGTGTTATTTATCACAAGCGACGGTGTTCCTGCAAAATAACGGTGAGCCCATGTATCTGCAAGGATATGCATTGCTATTCCCGCAGCAGGAAGCCCTTTTCCTGCCGCTAGATGAACCGTATCTACTAAAAGATCGCTGTTCGTGTCACAAATTAGCCTATATTTATTCTTGTAGCGTTTGCTTGTTCCTTTCTTCACTTCTGCAAATAGATCATAAGGCAAAAAGTGAAAAGACGACCATATCCTTGTTATGTCTTGCAATCCGACAAGATCAGTTCGGGCTTCCATCATCTCAAGCTGTAACTGTGTTGTTGCGGCTGATAACGGTGCTTTTATTTTTGAAAGAAACGTCCTACTGCAAAGATCAACAAGTTGTGCACTATAACAGATATCTAAGCTCTCCTCATGTGTAAATCCGGCAAGATATGCTGCACAATATGTAGCATAATAATGAAAATCTTCCTGCATATTCTTTTCCTCACTTTTCAAGCTGTTTTGCAAGTTTTCTCGACATAATTGCAGTGTATAGCGTATCAATCAATACTACTACGGTTGTAATGTCAATAATAAATGCCGCAAACTGTACTTGAGAATCATTGGTTGAATAATCTTTCGGTAACAAGTATAATACCAGAGTACAGCAATCAATCAATGCCATTATTACTACCAACACTAAATAAAAACTGCCCTTTTTGCCGTATATCCCCTCCTTATACGCTGAGAAGCCAACGTACAGATGTACTAAAAGTACTATTGTTAATATAATGATAAAGATAATAACGACAATAACTAAAGCTATAGTATCCGCAAGTTGATCTGTGGTGTATTCATCACCAGCAATGTTCAAATCTAAAGGATCTATAACCAAAGACAGTACCAATTTTAATATGCTCCAAACACCAAATACGATAATACCTATCCCATTTGTCACAAGCGATCCCCTATAACGTCTGAGTTTTTTTTCCATAATAGTCACCTTGCTAATACTGATATATAATGTTTTTTAAAACTCCAGTTCTCTCTTCCTGAATACCAATATTGACAAAAGAAGTGATCCGCCTATATAGAACACTATCGCACCAATTAACATTCCTACACACGACTGCCCAAGTATGATATTAGTGTAGATGTGCTTTGTCAAGCCGGTAAAGCTGTTTCTTTGAATTGCTAAAAAAGGCGCCAAAGGTGCAGCTGAAACAATCATGTCTATAAACACATATAGTATCAAATAAAGAAGTATATCAATAACTGTTGCAAATGCAATATTTGAGGATTTATAGAGTATTATTGCACTGATCGTTGAGTAGCCTATTGCCTGCAATGCTGCTATAAAAAATGCAAGATACAATGCTTTCTTCTCAATCGGTTCCATATTTGAACCGAATATCAGGTTCAGCAGAAACATCAAAGCAGACCATATAGTATAACTGATAAATGTTATTATTATGCAGTTACAGAACTTTGCTGTCTGGAGCTTTGCACGTGAAAGTCCTCTTCCTATTATGCACTGCATCGAACGTGAACTGAATTCGTCGGCATAAACTGAAATGAATATGTTTATTCCAAGTAAAACACTGCCAAAGTTTTGAATATATAGCAACTGAGATGTCATTGACGAAAAGCTGTCATCATTATTAAACTTTCTTGTTAGCGACCCTATCAGAACAATCAAAAAGATAATCCAATAGGTCTTCTTTTTAAGTATTCTGAGAATATCGGATACAATCAAATTTCTCATTTCAGAAATCAAACTCCTTTCTGCGAAAGAATAGGTATGTTATCAGCCATGCTCCGACAATATACAGAACAACGCACGGGATCAGCTCCCACGCAAAGGCTCCGGCAACAAGTTTATTCATCGCTTTGAACAGAAGCATATCGTATGAATAATCAACCGCCTTAATCTCAAAACTATATAATAACCTAACAAGATTCGGAGAAAGCGTTGTAAAAAAGATTACTCCAATAATACCAACAGGCATTGCATTTGTGATAAACAACAGCATCATTGAAAACGTTGAGGCTCCAACAATCTTCAATATACATATCAAACCATATGCTATATAAGCATGCATTTGTTTGGAACTGAAACTTACTCCGCTTGACGGTAAAATCAATGCTTGAAGCCCCATATATATAACAAAAACGATTGTTGTTATTAGTACGCAGTCAATAAGCTTCGCCCAGAGTATTTTTTTCCTTGTTAATCCTCTGCCTATAATACACTGCATCGAATGCGATGATACTTCATCGGAATATACACCAAGAAAAATCGGAATAGAAATCAATAATAACAAGTATCCTTTTGTGGTGTAGTTGTTAAGTGCATCAAGAAATGACGCACCGTTTATTTCATGCCTTACTGAACTGACCAGATTGGAAAAAAAGCTGAGCAGCATAAATGTAATAACTATTACTCTAAACGATTTTTTTCTGAAGATCCTGTATAGATCTGCGTAAACCAGACTTATCAATCTGCACCACCGCCTATCAATTCAAAGTAGTAGTCTTCTAATGTCATCTTGTCCTCAACTTCATGGAGGATCTTGATATTGTTTTCTGCAAGTAGTTTTTGCACACGCTCAATATCTTCTACCGAAAGTGCTATGTTTACCTCCGGCTTTTTTGATTTCAGATCGTCCTGCGTGATCTCCTTTGCAACTATACCGTTATGTACTATGCCAAAGCGATCGGCTGTATGTTCAAGCTCTCCCAAAATATGTGAGGAAACTATTACCGTCATATTAAGCTCATCACGAATTCGTCGTATCATATGACGTACA
Source organism: uncultured Eubacteriales bacterium (assembly GCA_900315715.1). Classification (GTDB taxonomy): domain Bacteria; phylum Bacillota; class Clostridia; order Oscillospirales; family Acutalibacteraceae; genus RUG592. Next base: position 2,376 of record ONAH01000151.1, on the reverse strand, counting down.
TCTGCAATACCCTGCGGATCAAGACCGTTCGTCGGCTCATCAAGAATTAGTATCTCGGGATTGCCAAGAATAGCATTTCCAATTCCAAGACGCTGTTTCATACCAAGAGAAAATCCCTTGTATGGCTTTTGGCTGTCTTCAAGTCCTACGATATCTAATACCCTTGTAATCTCATCGTTGATTTTTTTGTGCGGAATACCCTTTGCACGTGCATAATACTGTAAATTTTCCCTTGCCGACAAATATCCGTAGAAGTTTGAACCTACAAAAAATCCGACTTTACGCCTATTTGCATATAGTTCTTTTTTGTTAGTCGATCCTGCAATAGAAACATTTCCAGATGTGAATTCAGACAGCCCAAGTATCATTTTGAAAATCGTGGTCTTTCCTGCTCCGTTCTTTCCAACAAGACCATAGATATCACCCTTATTAACCTGCATATTAACGCCTTTAAGAACGTCATGCTTTCCATAGCTTTTCACTATATTTTCAAGTTTAATAACTGCTTCACTCATTAAATGATCCTCCTTTTTCATTACCATACACAAATACGATTCTCCGGAGCTATGTACATTCCGTCGCCCGGCTTTATGTCATAAGTTTCAACAAATTCGTCAAACTGCTGTAAGCCTACGTTTATTCGTAAATAGTTCAGCGGATGCTCATCGGTCGTTGCATATACATTCTCTGTACTTCGATCAACCTGCCGAACATAAAAATGCGCAAACGAACGGAAAAACTTATCATAGTCAAATCCTTCATGTTTTTTTGCAATTGCAAGCGCTCCTTTAATACCTCCAAGATCAGCTATCTGCTCATTTGCTACAGAATCGCCATTTATCGGCAGCGCACCAGGAAACGGAGTTATCATACTGTAATACGATGCAACTTTTGATGTTTTCTCACGAAACACAGCAGTATCCTCCATTGTCATCCATTTGTTAATTCGTCCTTTCCAATCGCTCTGAGCTCCTGTCGTATCGAAAGCATGAGTCATTTCATGTCCGATAAAACATCCGATACTGCCAAGTTTCTGCTCATATGTCATTTCTGGTGAATAAACAGGATCCTGCAACATTCCCCACAAAATATATACCGCATTCAAAGATAGATCATAATATGCATTACACTCAGTAATATTTGTTGTATATGGTTCCCATACTTCTCTCGAATCTCCTAAAGCTACTACACTACGCTGGAAAATCGAACCATAACGGTACGCTTCCGCACAAGCCTCCACCAAATTACCGCCTTCTTCTTTAGTCTTGATATTGCACTCTTCATAGTCTGCAGTTATAGTTGGTTTTCCGAAGTAAAATACCATATTGTCCAGCTTCTTGATCGCCATTTTTCGTGATTCTTCCGATAACCAATCGGTATTTTTTAGTAGTTCTCTGTAATAGTTGCGATATTCCTCTGTCATTTCTTCTATGTCATCTACTGCTCTTTGATCATAATATTTATCAAGCCACACCTGATTAAGTGCAGGCATCATCTGAGCATTTTTTATATAAGTAACAATTACTCTGTCACCTACTTCCGATAGTAAATCATCCACACTTCCGGAATAATCTTGAATAAAACCGCTTCGCTCATAAATTTTCGCAAGTGTCTCATGATCAAGGAATATTTCGGTTGTTCCAAGTAAATGAACAATAAAATAGCTTTTTATATCCTCCAGGTTTTGATCGGTATATAGAGAATTTACACTTGTAAGCTTACCATAATCAACCTGGAACATCTTATACTCTGCGCTCCTGCTCTTGAGTATATCAAGGCAAGGATATTTGTCGCATATTTTCTCTATTTCTTCGCAAGTATAATTTTTCTGTACAGTACCTGATTTTCCCTTTTGCGAATCAGCTTTGGCTATTAAACTTTCTATATGGTAACAGCCCTTGAGAACTTTATTTATAGCCTTCTTGTCGAATCCAAGTCTTGTCAGTAGATAATTTGTTCTATCATCATTAATTCGTTTGCAGTTAAGTCCTGAAATTGTAATATCAAAATACTCAGTAGCCGAATCAAGTGTGTATTCCAATGTATCAAGATATGCCACTGGTACATCGGCCGTTTCAATTCGCAAGGTCGAAAGTGACTCTGTAATCATCGTTAGTCCAAATGGATTCTTTTCTAGATCTTTCTCGTAAGTGATGAGTTGCTCAATAGATGTAATCCCGGTAATTGCGTCTATATAAGGTCGTAAAGGCTCTACTCCCTGAGAATTGCGTAGCTCATCGTCTCTTGCAAGATCTACGAATTTTTTAAGCTCCTTAGCATATTTCGTATCAAGTGAATTGTCGTTTATTACCTCGCTGTATTTATCATCCATGTTTTTTTCGAGTAATTCAAACGATCCTGTATTCTTTTCGGTCG
>ONAH01000149.1 GCA_900315715.1 uncultured Eubacteriales bacterium | reverse complement strand
TTTGCACGAGATATCAATGAGTTTATCAAATTGCAGCATATAGGAGAATTCGAATTTTTACGATCGAAAATTGTTTTTCTTTTCATGAGCGATGACAAAGAAAAGAACTTGAACGACTGTCTGGAACTTTTGGATAAACTATTTAATGCTGTCATGGAAAGATCAGACAAGCAAAAATGGGAACTGATAGACAACACATATATTTATGTAAGTGCGAATTACGAAACGGCATCCATGCTCATTGATGCAAACATGAGTCAAATGGGCAACGACATTTATTTCAAAGTTCATATAGCAGATGAAAACCGTGATACTGTTCATAAGCTCCTTTGCGATGCACCGCTTTTTCTTCCAGCGTTAAACGGTGCAAAATCGGAAAACAACACAAAAGCTATTCTTTTCGGCAGTTCGGAAATGAATTATTGTTTTGTCAAAGAAAGCATTGCCAGCGCATATTTAGGAGCCATACATCCGATAGATATAGTTTTATTGGGAGAAAACGCTGACTTACTGGAAAACAGATTCAATCAAGAGTGTCCCGGCGTTTTTGGTTATCCCGGTATTGCTTGTATACGGCCAAAGTTTATTAAGTGCAGTATAAAAGAAACGGATTTCCCAAAGTTGATCTCTGGTCAATTACAAATCAATCCTTCCAACAACAAAGCAGTACATAGAAAAGAACTAGATGACGATATTGTTGAGGCTCTAAAATACGGGAACTACTTTATTGTGGATTATGCAGATGACCTTGAAAATATTCGTTTTGCAATGGAACTCAGAACATGGCTTCTCAGAAGCACAGATTCCTTTGATCGTGTCCCGTTTATTGGTGTGAAAGTTTCAAATAAACAAAACTCATATCTTACAAGCCATTTGACTCTTGCAGGTCAGGCTGCAGGTAATTCATACTATAACAAATATGATTTATTCCCGTTTGGAATATCAGCCCAAACATATCATTATAAAAACATAATTGAAGATCCTGTGCTGAATAGAATTGCCCTTAGAATTCATAAGTTCTATTATTTAGACAATAGCTTAGATAAAAGTAATGACAATAAACTAAAAGAGGCATTAAAAGGATGTAAACGACCGGCTGAGAATGACTTCAATAGCTACTCGTACAATGCAGACAGTTCGATTTCGACAGCAATAGGACTTTGTTATCGTCTTTTTGCGGCGGGCTGCGTTTTGGCAAGCAAAGAAGGATATTTTAATTTTGGATCACTAAACGACAAAGAGTTATTAACGAAGTTTTCAAATCAATTAGACAGCAACAGCAAAGAAAAACTTGCCAGACTAGAGCAGAGTCGCTGGAACTCATTTATGCTTATTCGCGGTTGGTTACCTGCCAATAAGTCTCAGGTAGAAGCTTACGAAGAACAGTCCTCCGGCGTTGCCCATAAGCACGTCCTTGCAAAGCTGCATCCATTTATTACTGAGTGGGAGAATCTTGACGACTCAAATTTAGAGGAAATACTTGCTGTTTTCAAATTTAAAGCCAACTATAATAAAAAGCCTCAGGTCACAACGAGAAGAAGCATTGAGGATACCACAAGATTCTTTATATCCGAATCAAAAGAAAACGAAAAATCGCATTAAAAAAAGAGCCAGAGAAATTCATCCTTGGCTCTTTTCATCTACACTGTTAATACCAAAACCTCAATTCCAACTGTCATCTTAATCAGATTTGTATCTCCTCAATCCTACAGCGTAATAATAACACTAAACTCCCATGTCAACAAACATCATGGGAGTTACTCTAAGTATACCATAAATGTGCCGGAAAGTACGGTGTTTATGCTTTTTTTATTGATCCCCTGTAAAAATAGCCGTCATCAGCTCTGGTGATACACTCCTATGAAGTTCAACCTTTACACCATTTACGGTGATTTGTATTCTTTCATCAGGTTGAGTTACTCTGCCGATCGGCAGAGTATTTTCGTACGCTGCAATCGCAACGATCTCATGAGCTTTGGTCTCTTTAAGAAGATTTTCGCGCAACACT
>ONAH01000147.1 GCA_900315715.1 uncultured Eubacteriales bacterium | reverse complement strand
CTTATTCTTACCCTTGGCTGAGGCATCTGTACCACCTTCTTCACCGATGTACACATGTTGCCCTTTGATGGTTACCCAGCCTCTTTCCTCAATTATACCACCGTCATTCTGCTTGTCAATGGAGAACTCGCCGAATTTTACCGTCTGATTTGTGTTCGGTGTGTAAATCGTGTGGTTTTTGGTATCGAAAAGTACGTCCTGCAAGCCTAACTTTATCCAGTTCAGGTTGAACGGCTCTTTGTCTTCTTCATATCTCACTTCATCAACCTGTAAAAATCCCTCATGCAAGGCTATCTGATATGCCTGATAGCGTTTGAGTATGTCGCCCTTTAAAAGCTCTTTTGTGTCAAGCGTGAAGTAATGATCCGGCATCTCCGACCATAACAGCATCGACCTGTTAAGCGCCGTTTCTATCGCCGCAACAACAGGCATTACAGCTGTCTTTATCGCAGAGATATACTCATCATCGTTCGCCGTGCCGCTGATAACCTTTGATGAAAGCCCGAAAATCTGACATATAAGCTCGTTGTTTGTATCCTTGCTCTCATTGAGCTGCATCTCAACGCTTGTATTTGAGCTTTCAACGAATTTCAGGCCTTTATTCAGTATCATCATGTTTGAGTTATCTGATGAATAAAGTGTCTTCCATTTTTCTTTCAGATCGTCAAGGACTTCCTGCGTCACTCTGTCATCAACCTGAATAAAGCCCTTTTTGTTGCCGCCCCGCTCGACAAGATAGCGTTCATAAACTATCTGCTTGTATGCGGCATTAAGAATATCGGGATGTTCTTCAATTATCCCGATGCCCGTTACACCGTCATTGGTGTTGCGGCATATCCGCATTATCTCATCGTCATAGAATGTCCGTGTGCCTATCTGATACAGGGCTGTTTTGTAGATAGGATCATAATTCTTCGTGAATGTAACATGATCATTGGCTATGTACCGCAGGGAAACAAATTCATTTCTTCGCCTTTCGGGAAAAATATATCCGGCTCCGCTTAGAAGATAATCCCTTACAAAAGCTTTTTTCATCTGATAAGGGTCAAGCAGATCACCTGTGCTGTCATTAAGGAGCTGTAAGCGTATATCGCACGTTATTTCCGATGTCTTTCCGTCATTTTCACGATAAAGCCTTATCGGCAGGCGTGCGACAGTTCCCGAAATAAAGTCAACACACGCACTTACGGCAGGAATATTAAGTGCTGTCTTCGTATCGGTAAAAAGCCCCATGATCTGACGCAGATGTTCATCTATTTCGACAGTTTCGACCGTGCGTATTTCTCTTTTTCCGAAAAGTTTATTTAAAAGTCCCGTGTGTCATCACTTCCTTCTGTTCAGTTAAGGGAAAGTATTCCCCATGAAATAGGCTCGGTGTCAAGTACTTCATGCTCGTTGAGCAGATACAACGCATTTATAAGTGCAACGACCATGTCCACCTTGCCTCTTGAATGTTTTTTTGTTATATACATGTTCATATTGGTATCGTACCGGCAGCGTGCATTCTGAAAGTTTATCTCAAGAAGTTTGTTTTCTCCATAAAGAAACTCTTTTTTGAGTATCTTTTCTTTCAGGAGCTTTGTCGCAGGATGCAAAACGCTTGAATGCTGTCTGACTTCGGAAGTCGGATATACCTTATCCCATTTCTGAGCAGATGACATTGCATTGTATCTGTCAAAGCCTATGCACGATATCTTACAACCGAATGTCTGTTCTATCCCCATAACATAATCCTCGACAACGCTGTAATCTATTACACGATCGCCGCAGGGAATTACAAATCCGTCCTCAATGAAGCTCTGATAATCAACTTTTTCTTCAAGCGACTTCTCGTCCACACGGTCGGCAGGCACAAAACACATTACATTTGCAAGTATTGTCTTGCCGTCATCGGCAAGCGCCGCCATTGCAACGGCTGTATTGTCGGTAGTCTGAGAGAGATCTACACCAAGATATACAGTCTTGTCCGTCCAGTCTATTTTTCCGGACACACGGCATTGTATAACATCATCGGTCGTTACAAAATTCTCCGTACCCAAGCCCTGATAGATTATGTTGCAGTGCTTTGTAAGAAAATTTTCCCTTGCAGACTTCATTATTATCGCATTCTGACGTTTTTTTACGAAGATCTTCCATTATAGCAGGTATTTCAAGAGCAAGAGGGTTTGACTGCTCCAATATGCCGTCATCCGTTTCCCAGTGCTTTGTACTGTCAGGCTCGTAAAGCAATGAAAAATATGTATCATCCTTGACAGTCCCGTCAAGGACTTTTTTCGCCTTATCAACTATATCCTCAAAAGGATTATCGATATGAGGATATTTTGTTGAGATGATGCAGCCTAACTTGTTTTTGATATTGAGCTGACCGGAACGCATGGCTTCAATGGGATAGATCGTCGGCAGAGCACCGACCTCATCGGCAACAAAAGCATTCGGGAGTCTGCTGTCAAGTCTTGACGTTGAGAATGCAAGCGGAAAATAATCGTTGTTGTTGATATAGCAAAGAATATCGTCACGCCTTATTTTGAATTTATCCTGTAATGCGGGCGAACTGCCGATTATCTCTTTTATCTGCACCTGTATATCTCTTGATATAGTGCCGTCCGGAGCGACCGAGAAAAATTTTGAATACTTCGGTTCTGTCAGAAAAAGAATGAGGAAGATAACGGCGATCAGGAAAGTCTTTCCGTTTTTGCGGCATATTTCAAGCACACCTGTTTCATACCGCCTTTTTTCCTCATCACAGCGGCATACGACCGTTAAAACCGCAAAAATAAACAGCCATTGAAAGCCCGAAAGGGTTTCAAAGACTGTTTTGCCTGCCGAAAATCCGCGAGGTATTATCAGCAGTTTTGTTATTTCGATTATAAGAGAACGTTTTTTTGCACTTATGCAATATTTTTCGTCTGCATCATCAAAGATGTGCTTATAGACTGCACACTGTTTGCGTACATACAGCGGAGCATTGATCTTCCCCGAAAGTACATTATTGACATATTCGATGTCTTTGTTGAATATCATCATTTTATCCACTGCCTTTCAGCAGCTGGAGCAAAGTGTCATTGTTCTGCTTGTCCTTTTGCAGTGACAGACTGCCTAATTTTGCTCTTGACTGCGGTGAAAGCCCCAGCTCGTTGCACAGCCTGTAATAATCCTGTGTGTAGCCTTTGCGTATCATCATTATGTCTTTGTCTGTGAGCAGGTCGGGATCATTGTTTATCATCATTTCAAGCTGTTGTAAACGGTCTATAACAACTGCTCCCTCCGCAAGTGTATAAACATCAAGCTCGCCTATCAGGTCAACACTGTTATATACATCCCGTATCTTGTTGAAGATGTTCAGCTGACTTTCCGAAAGCTTGTACGGTGGTACAATGCAGGAGCTGTCGCCTTTGAGAGAGTTCTGTACAGACTGCCGCTTTTTTATATCAGACTTTGTATTGTGCTTTGACTGTAATTCAACAGGCTTTGCCGGTCTTGGCATTATATCACCTCACTTTTTTGACATATCCCTGCCTAAAAAAACCTCATTTAGGGAAATATTTGTGTTTATCAGGATCCCTGTACGATGTCCTTAAGCTCTGGAAAACGGCTTTCAAGGGTGCGGGGGGGCTGTAATCAGCAATGTGCAATGTGCAATGATTACAGCTTCAAAGGCTGTGTGAGTAGGCTTCGTAAAACGTCGGCTTTGATCATGCCTTTTTCGGCTTGTTCGTGATGAAGCCGGCAGAGAGTTATAAGATTGCTGTCTTGAAGTCTTAGCTCGTAATTATTATTTATCGGCACAATATGATGTACCGACAAGCCGGATGTAGTTATTCTTTTGTCTATACAAAAGCAACAGCGGCACATATAGCAGTCACGTCTTTGTATCGCATCACGCTTTTCACGCCATATGCGACTGTTCCGGAATCTGTCCGCCGCACTTTCACGCTTGTAATTGTTGTTATTGTATTTTTTTCTGTACTCTGCTTTTTTAGGGCAGATTTCATTGTATCCGTGCGTTTTGCCGCAGTATGTACAGCTTTTTAACATAATACCACCAAACACAAAAGCCGCCCGGACAGGACGGCTCTCATGCAAAATTTTAAGGAGATTAATGGAAGAATAAGAAAATGGCAAGAGATGATTTTATCTTTTGAGCAACTTTCTACAATACCATTATAGCACGATGTAATATGACATACTATGACATTGACTGTCAAAAATCAAAGCATTGTTTTGTGCATTATGTCATGCCGTTTTCTTTCCTGAATACTTGAAGCGCCTGACCATGCCAGCGGCAGACTGTACGGTAATTCACTTCAAGCTTCTCCGCTTCCTGCTCAAGCGTAATTCCGTTTATGTAAATATCTGTAAGCAAAGAAATGAACTTCTTGTTATACACACGGGAGATT
>ONAH01000146.1 GCA_900315715.1 uncultured Eubacteriales bacterium | reverse complement strand
CCGAGGCGGTTGGCCTCGGTCCTTTGACTTAAATATTTCATTGTTCAACTATGTTTTCAGCGGGTTTAAAAAATAGTCAGGGGGTATTTTTCATCAAAGATCCCTTAACTTAATGGCATTAAATCAGCGGTTACTGCTGACCAATTTTAGCCGGGGCAATTGATATTGCTGCGATTTTAAATCCTTTTCCAGCAGGAACAAACATAATATTCACTACTACCGTTTTGCCGCTGCTGCTATTGCCTAAAAACACCATTGCGTCAGACAGATACTTACCATTATCATCATAATTGCGGGTCGCTTGAACTAAACGGATATCAGAAATCTTACCAAATTCTTTCGCCAAACCAGCAACACCAGCTTTATGAGCGTCTTCCGTATATTTTTCCGCCATATCCGAAACAAAGTGAGCTACAACTGCGTTTCGCTGACCACCAGTCATGTTGCGGATTACGGTTAATGCCATGTCTTCCTCTACGGAAAATGCATTGCCAACCATACCAGCAAATGCCGTACTGCAAGCCATTGTCATTAACATCAACGCCGATAAGATAATTTTTTTCATTACATTTTTCTCCTTTTCTTTATAATTACGTATGAAGGTAATCCTCTCTTCAGTCTCATTATAACAATCAACATCATATCATGTAAATACTAAACCGACAATTAAGTTAAACGACAAAATAAATCGTATTGTTTTCATGTGATAGTGTGGTATATGTCAATGATTACCGGCAATATAAAAAGAAAAAATGACGAAGTATTATTTTTTATTTTTACCAATTTTACTTTTATCCACATACGCCATAAAACCGGGAGACTGTTTAGCGTAATAACGGACCTGCTGTATTGTTTCATTATTCCGTTTTGCCAGATTTTCCTTATAACCTTTTTTACTCTTTAATTCTTCATACGGGATACCGTGGTCGTTAATTTTAATCTCATATTTCGAAATATCTTCCGCAATCAAATCAGCTAATCCTTCCGTCATTACATAATCGCTTTTCATATCTTTCCAATATTCCATCTGATACCTATGCACCATCTCATGAGCAAGAGTAAAATAGAAATGCCTGTCCATCAAACAATCCCCGTTAATCACAATATAATCTCCCTCGGTTACTGCCATAGTATTATAAGTAAGATCCTCTGCATCAGGCATCTCCAAAATTTTTAAAACAGTTTCATACTGTTTTGTCTTCTCCGCCACAACAATGTTAAGTTTATTCTTTAATTTTAAATTATACTTGTCTCTAAAATAAACTTCAATCGCTTTCGTAAACGCTTTAGTACGTTCCGGCATATACCCCATAATCTCATGAGCCTGACAAGTAAACGGGATAACAAGAAGCAACATCACTAAACAAATTATCTTTTTCATACTATCGCACTCCTTTAAAATATATTTATTATCTCTTTCCTGTTCATATTATCTCATTTTTTACCATGCTATGTCACTATCTTTTTTTACAATACGTCCATATTATCAAAATAGTAAAATAATGGTAAAATTACATAAATGCTTAACTAATGACATTGAGACTGAAAGGGACAGGTGAGATATGCTGATGGTAAAGGCGAAGGCAAAAGATGATTGGAATGTATGGATTTACGGTGTTTTTGAAGCACCGGACAGGATCTGTACGGACGGACTTTCTGTAGAAATTATTCCCCGTACGCTCTGTGAAAATACGGGTATTATGTGCAATGGGCAGTATATATATGAGAATGATTGGCTGGAGATGGACGAATGCGGGGATATTCACAAATTCCTTGTAGCACGGGGAGAAAAGGGATTTCGTGCGTATGAAGATGAGTCGGTAAGTTATGACCTTCGGGAGACGGCAATGTATGGTAGAATTGTAGGTAATCTGTACGGTTGAAAGAGGAAAAAATAATGGACATAGAAATTGCAAAGTATCCATGTTACTTACGTCATGACCTTGAGGAGTTAATAAAGGCAGAGGAAAAGGAAAAAGAGACTGGCAGTAAGTGCTACCATATGGACTGCCTGGAGAATGAATTGTATAATTCAATTGGTGCAGCTTATCGTGAAGGAAAGATAGGTAAAGAAGAAGCCATATATTTGCATAAGCGGTATTTAGGTATGGATGTGACATTGGACGATGTTTGAATATGGCTTATAAGCGCATTCCCGCAGTGGGGGATATCCACGGTATGTATGATAAGTTAATAGCGCTCATGGAGAAGATCCGCTTCAAGCCTGAGAAAGACCTGCTTGCATTCAGGCCGATGTATGAGAGAATGGGAAAGCCACATCAATACCTGGTACAAAAGGAATAGCTCCTGAAGGGAAATACCTTCAGGAGCTATAATTATGTTCAGGATAATACGAAAAAGACCAGGGTTGAGAGCCAATGTCATTAAGTTAATTTGCTGACCCGTTACTCGCCCGCATACATAAAGTAAATATCTGTTACCTTTTTGTTTTTATCTAAAACGAACATCAATTCAATACCACGCTTGAAAGTGCCAGTGGAAATGGTTTCAAGAACAAATGTAGGATATCGTAGTGCGTTGATATGGATTGGGTTATTGTTTTCATCTCTGGTAAAAACATGGCGCTCTGCAGTTCCGTAAGCCGCCTCGACTTCATCGGAAGTTGATCCGATCCGGATGCCTTTTTTTGTCGCATAGCGGCTGTCTCCTGCAACCCGAACCCAGGTTACTGTGTCGCCCTCACTTACTCTGATTTCTCCTCTGATGCCTGAAAAACTGTTATAAAAACCACCCCAGCCGTCTGGCTTTTTCTCTGGTTCGCCGTATTTAGCAATCACTTCTGATATAGGCTGCCCAAAAGAAATTCCGCCAATGCATAGATCACCTGTGGTGATTTTTGCAAAGCAGGTGGACGTGAACAACAAGAGGGCAAGTGTCAGTGTAAGGCATAGTTTCTGAGTGAGATTTTTCATGGTCATAGGTCTCCTTTTCCTATAGTGTATGTTGCTGAACTGCACTTTTATTATATCATATTTTCAGGAAATAAGGAACAGGTGGTTTATACTTTTTGAAATATTCTTCCATACTCGTGACATAGCTGCTTACACGTGCCCCGGAGTCCTGCAGTACCATGTTGGGCGGAATTCGGAAGACAGCGCTGGATTTTTGACGCAAAATGTGGTATAATATAAAGGCTTTCGGCAGGCAGTCACAGTGAAGAGCAAAAAATGAGCAACCCGCCGAATCGAATAAATTATAAAATATGCCGGGGAGGATGCTAATATAATAGGAAGAAAAATAAAAAAATAGATTTTTCGTTGAAAATCGCAAGTAAGCGCTTGACAGCATAAGGCATTAGCTGTATAATAGCCTTGTGTTCGAAAACCCATTTTTTGATCAAGCGGAAGACTTCGGATCAGATGATACCGATGGCTTCAAATTACGTTTCTGCGTCCGGCTTTTGACCGGATGGATACGCAGT
>ONAH01000212.1 GCA_900315715.1 uncultured Eubacteriales bacterium | reverse complement strand
GGATCAAATGGGGTGGATAGTCGGATTCGAACCGACGGTCTCCAGTGCCACAAACTGGCGCTTTAACCAACTAAGCTATACCCACCAGATATAGTGTCAAAGATTAAGAGAGAAAACATACATTTTGTTTTATTTTGTTTTGTTTTGCTGTGTCTTAACCCAACGATAGATATTATAACACAGCACAGTGTAGTTGTCAATAATAAAATCAAAATTTTTTAAATTTATTTTTTTATCTAAAAAATTAGCATAAAAAGTGTTATAAAAAGGATAAGCAAAAAACAAATAATGAATATAATATAAGAAAATGTAAAAAAAACCGGAAAAAATAATAAAGTATCTGCATATTCTATTGACATACAATAAAATAAGTGTTATCATAAAGTTACTGCAATTATGATAGAGGTGCAAGTACTATCAGTAATGTGTGACAAAGACCTTCGCAGGGTTAAGGCACAGATGAAAGGAGTATTTGCCGAAGGAAACTGAGGCGAAAAGTTTTCTGGGAGTGCGGACAATATCCGTTCTACTGTCGCAGATGCGGAGTGCTATCTTAATTATGAAAAACTATTCTTAGAACCTGTTTTGAGTAATTTGGGTAGCCGATGTATATCGGCTTTTTTTTATTGCAGAAATCAAATTATCAAAAGGAGTTTGTTATTATGAGTAAGAATACTATCTTCAAAGGTGTAGCTACTGCCCTTGTCACACCGCTTAATGAAAACGGCATTGATTACGAGAGTTTCGGACGACTGATTGACTGGCAGATAGAGCAGGGAATAAATGCTCTGGTAATCTGCGGAACAACAGGAGAGGCTTCTACTCTTACAGACGAAGAGCACAGAAACGCAATAGAGTTCGCCGTTAAGAGAGCAAACAAGAGAGTGCCCATAATCGCAGGAACAGGCGCAAACGATACAGCATATGCCGTATCTCTTACAAAGTTTGCTTGTGAAGTTGGCGCAGATGCTTGCCTTGTGGTAACACCTTACTATAACAAGGCTACACAGAACGGTCTTGTAAAGATGTTTACAACTATTGCAGACGCTTCAACGGTACCGCTCATACTTTATAATATTCCTTCAAGAACAGGTATAAATATAGCCCCAGAAACATTTGTAAAGCTTGCAGATCATCCGATGATCGCAGGTATCAAGGAGGCAAGCGGTAATATCAGCCAGTGCGTGAAGATTATGCATCTTGTAGGCGATAAGCTTGATATGTACAGCGGTAACGACGATCAGATAGTTCCGCTTATGTCGATTGGCGGAAAGGGAGTAATCTCTGTTTTGTCAAACGTATTCCCGAAAGAAACAGTAGAGCTTTGCGAAAAGTTCTTTGCCGGAGATGTTGAGGGAAGCGCAAAAATGCAGCTTGATTATCTGCCTCTTATTAATGCCCTGTTCTCAGAGGTTAATCCGATTCCGGTAAAGGCAGCTATGTCAAAAATGGGATTCGGCGAAAACTATGTACGTTTACCGCTTACTCCTATGGAAGAGGCACATGCAGAGGTGCTATACAGCGAAATGAAGAAGATGGGCGCTGAAATATAAGATAATAATTGCGGAGAGAATTAACAACGCTCTCCGCAAAAACAGAGGGGATTGTTAAAAATGATATGCAATAATTTATCGGTGAATGGAGAAGGACATCTTACTTTTGCAGGGTTTGATGTTGTAACGCTTGCACAAAAATACGGTACTCCTCTTATGCTTATGGACGAAGCAAAAATAAGAGAAAAGATGACAATATACAGAGAAGCTATGAAGGAGTATTTCACAGATGACTCTATGCCTCTATTTGCAAGCAAGGCATTAAGCTTTAAATATATATACAAGATAGCTAAGAGTGAGAATATAGGTATCGACTGTGTTTCGGCAGGCGAAATCTACACAGCTGTACAGGCAGGATTTCCAATGGAAAAGGCATATTTCCACGGCAACAGCAAAACAGAAAATGAGATACGCTACGCAATAGAAAGCGGAGTAGGACATTTTGTATGCGACAGTATAGAGGAAGTATCCGTAATAGATGAAATTGCAAGAGATATGGGTGTAAAGCAAAAGATACTACTGAGAATTACTCCCGGTATTGATCCTCATACTCACAAGAAAATATCAACAGGAAGTGTAGATTCAAAGTTTGGTGTTGCGATTGAAACAAACCAGGCGTATGAGCTTGTAGAAAAAACACTATCTTTAAAGAATATAGAACTAGTAGGATATCATTGTCATATTGGTTCGCAGATTTTCGAGTATGATCCATTCTGCGACGCTGCAAAAATAATGATAAAGTTTATTGCAGATACAAGAGAAATGTTTGGATTCACTGCAAAGGTATTAAACTTAGGCGGCGGTATGGGCGTACGCTATACAGAAGAAGATCCTGAAATAGATTATAGGAATAATATTAAGGGAATATCAGAGATAGTACGTTCTTTGTGTGGTGAGTATTCGCTTGAAATGCCTAAAATACTTATGGAACCCGGAAGAAGTATAGTAGCGGACGCAGGAATGACGCTTTATACAGCAGGATATTTAAAGGAGATAACAGGACTCAAGAACTACATCTCAATAGACGGCGGCATGACCGACAACCCAAGATTTACTCTATATCAGTCGCCTTATACTGTACTGATTGCAAACAGAATGAACGACGAATGTGATTACAAGTGTACGGTAGCCGGAAGATGTTGCGAAAGCGGAGATATAATTCAAGAGGACGTTATGATGCCAAGACCGGCAAGAGGTGATATAATAGCTGTACTCACAACAGGTGCGTATAACTATGCTATGGCGTCGCATTATAATAAGGTACCAAAGCCGGCTGTTGTAATGCTTACAAACGGTGAGGATCATGTAGTAATTAAGAGAGAAACATACGCAGATATGATTTCTAACGAGATATAAAAGACATTGTGAGAATGGTGTTAGCTGTTCTCACATTTTTTTATAAAGAGTATATATGAACAATCCGAAAAAACTGGAAGATTTGAAAGATGAATTCTTACAAAGTAAAAATTGTTTGTAAAAAATCGTATCATAAGGTAAAAATTTCCTTGCATTTTTAATAATAATGTGTTATAATATAATAGAGTATAACAGTTGTGATTTTGTTTCTTTTATACCATTTGTGTGAACAATAAAAGGTAATAGAATTAATAAATCACGTTAGTTTTTAGTTTGCCAAATTGCGGGTTGATCTATATTCTATAAAAAAATGGAGTATGATTACTATGAACTATTTAGAAATCGAAAAGGTAATAGGTAGAGAAATTCTTGATTCCAGAGGAAATCCGACAGTAGAAGCTGAGGTGACACTTGTTGACGGTACAGTTGCAAGAGGCACAGCTCCGAGTGGTGCATCGACGGGTGAGTTTGAGGCATTGGAGCTTCGTGACGGAAACAAGTCAAGATACCTTGGTAAAGGTGTAGAAAAGGCTGTTGAGAACATTAATACAATTATTAATGATACAATTACAGGTATGGACGCTTCCGATATATATGCAGTGGATACAGCAATGATCGCAGCAGACGGCACGAAAGACAAGTCAAAGCTTGGTGCAAACGCTATACTCGCTGTTTCTATTGCAACTGCAAGAGCAGCTGCAACGGCTCTTGATATTCCGCTTTATCGTTTTATCGGGGGTGTTCAGGTAACAAAACTTCCTGTTCCTATGATGAACATTCTCAACGGTGGTGCTCATGCTGACAGTGCTGTTGATACACAGGAATTTATGATTATGCCTGTTGGTGCTCCGACTTTTAAAGAGGCTCTCAGATGGTGTGCAGAAGTGTTCCATACACTTAAAAAGCTCATCAAAGATATGGACGATGTTACAGCGGTTGGTGACGAAGGTGGTTTCGCTCCCAACAAGCTCAAGAGTGATGAGGATGCTATCGAGAAGATTCTTGAGGCTGTTAAGGCAGCCGGTTTCGATCCCGGAAAGGACTTTATGATAGCAATGGACGCAGCTTCTTCCGAGTGGAAGAGCGAAAAGGGTAAGGGCTTCTATAAGCAGCCAAAGAGCGGCAAGGAGTTTACGTCTGACGAACTTATTGACCATTGGGAAGCTCTCGTTGACAAGTATCCGATTATCTCTATTGAGGACGGTCTTGACGAAGAGGATTGGGACGGCTGGAAGAAGATGACGGAGAGACTTGGCGGCAAGGTACAGCTTGTTGGTGATGATTTATTTGTTACAAACACGGAGAGACTTTCAAAGGGTATCGCAATGGGCGCAGGTAATTCTATCCTTATTAAGCTCAACCAGATCGGTTCTGTATCTGAGACTCTTGAAGCAATTAAAATGGCTCACAAGGCAGGTTACACAGCAGTATCTTCACACCGTTCAGGTGAAACAGAAGATACAACAATTGCTGACCTTGCCGTTGCACTTAACACTTGCCAGATCAAGACGGGTGCTCCAAGCCGCAGTGAGCGTGTTGCTAAGTACAATCAACTTCTTAGAATCGAAGAGGAACTGGGTGCAAGCGCAGATTATCCGGGCATGAGTGCTTTCAACGTGAAAAAGTAATTCCCCGTTGGCAGATTAAGAACTAACATAACATATAAAACCTCTCTGTATGTTCAGGTGTACAGAGAGGTTTTTTTGTTGACTATGTTATGCGATAAAAATGTACGATAGGAAAAGAATAAAAGGGATAACCATACGTCTGACAGAGAACAACATTACTAAAAATTGAATGGAAATAGAACAAAAAACATGAGAAGGAGAAATTTGATTAATAATTAATGGCATACAGAAAACGCTCTGTACGCCATTATTGTTGTTTTATGTATCAATATTAACAAATCAAAAATCAATAATTCGACAACAAGTAGAATGTGATGGTATAATGTACAAAAAATAAAGTCATAAATTGTCACTAAGTGTTAATATGCTGACAGAATGGTATTTTTTTATTGACTTTTACGATTTAAAGTTTTATAATAAGTAAGCGACGATAAAAAAAGATAATAAAGTGCAAAACTTTTTGTTAGTTATGAAAGTAGTTTTTCAGCATTCTGATAAAGAATCATGTCCTTTTCTATATCGGAAAGACCGTCAAGTGACTTGAGTTTTTGAAGGTAAGCCGTCTGGTCATTCCATGGGCTGTCGGTTGCGAAAAGTACTTTGTCTGCACCATGCATTTTTATCATGCTGACAACTTCTTCATCGGAAGTATCGCAGTAGCTTCCAAGTGAAGCGAACGAACAGCTGATATCAATGTAACAGTTACTTCCTGCAAGGTATTTAACAACTTCCTTATGGCAATAAATACCTCCAAGATGAGCAAATATCAGAAAAGGCTTTTTTGATTTCGTATCGGCTGTAATCTTATCAAGAACAGCCCTTGCTTTTTGTGGCGGACAGTGTATTACATCGAAAGCAGGATCAACTCCCGCATGAGTAACTACCGGAAGATCAAGTTTTGCACATTCGGTAATGATTTTTATGTATCTTTCATCATCGATAAACGTTTCAGTGTAGTCAGGGTGTATTTTGACGCCTTTGAAGCCGTTTTGTTTGAGAAATAGCAGCTTGTTTTCTATATCATCATCATCGGGGTGTATTCCGCCGAACGAAACAAGTTCGCTGTAATTATTGTTAATG
>ONAH01000144.1 GCA_900315715.1 uncultured Eubacteriales bacterium | reverse complement strand
CGAACAAAAGGGGAGCATTTCATTTCAGTGATTTTTATATTACAATTCTTGGGAATACATAATAATCTTAATTCAGATTAGATACATTTGTAAGTTAGATTAAATATCATTCATAGTTGAATTCTTTGATTTGCCAGATCACGGTTTCTTTTGCACCCTTTTTTTCACCGGTTTGAATAAGCTGTCCTGTTTGTTTATCATACCAATACAGTCCGGTCCACGCCCATGAGAACATGGTAATTACAAAGCTGATTTTGTTGCATGAGTAAGTAGTTCCATTAATAGTCAGATTTTCTTCACCAATTTTTTTTGCAGCAAATTCACTGAGTGCCATCGCACCTCTATTATCGCCAGTACCAATGCAGTAGAACAAGCATTCAGAAAGAGTTGAATTTACAAAAGCGGGAATAGATATATCCATCATTTGATACCATAATCCGTTACCTATATTCATACTTTTATCTTCAGTCTTGCCCTTAAAAGTACCGTTGAGATTGATAAAATCTCCCTCTTTTAATGCTGTAAAGTTTGTATTGTCAGAAGGACGATTAAAAATCCATTTAACAGCAGCAAGATTAGGGTTGAGAACAAATTGTTCCTCAGAGAACAATTCGCCTTTTTGATACATTTTTTGTATAACAATTCTATCGTTTTTATACTTTTCAAAGCAAACCACTCTTTCCTGATTACCGTCAGAGTTGATATATTTTGCAGATAAAAGTTTATCGGGATAAGAATAGTCTGGAATATCAAAAGATTGTATTTGTTTTTGTGAATACACGATTTCACCTTTGCGAAATACTTTGTCAATAAACTTGATATTAGAAATATCTTTAGCAGGATCTTTATCAAGCAAAATCAAATCAGCTTCTAAGCCTTCTTTAACGAGTCCTTTTCTGTCAAAAATTCCAAGATGTTCGGCACCGTTTTTAGTTGCTGAGATTATTGCCTGCATAGGAGTGAGTCCTGCTTCGACGTAATAAGCTAATTCCTGATGTTCTATTTCACCACTCATGATTTCAAGCATGTTGTCTGTACCCATAGCAATATGGATTCCAGCATCGAAAAGAACTTTAAGGTTATGTTTACTATGAATCATTCTTGATTTTTCTTCTTCATAATTCATGGCGCTAACAGTAGGAACAAAATGCGTTCCACTTTTTTTCCAAAGATCAATAATCATATCATCGGGTTCAATATCCCTGTCAAGAATACCGTGTTCTATTCCGTAGATTCCAGCTTCAAGAAGTTCCTTTACATCATTATAATAAAAAACATGAGCAGTAGAATTTAAGCCGTTTTCCTTGCCTTCACTAATGATCTGTTGCATAAGAGACTTATCAAGTTTTTCGATTTTAATAACATCTCCAAAATAAATATAATCCCCACCTTGATAAGTAAATTTAAGAAAATCAACTCCCGCAGTTTTCAATTCATTTATTCCTTCCGAGACCTGTTCAGGATTAGTTACTTCAATGGCCATTTCTTTACGTATCCAAGGATTTTTACCTCCAAGAGTATTTGCAGGATGTCCGTTAGGAGTTGTAAAATTAGGGCCAACTACAAGGAGTTCAGGACCGGTAATTTCTCCTGAGCGAAGTTTATCTCTAAGTTTATAAATAAAGTGTTTTGGAGCACAAAGATCTTTAATAGTAGTAATACCGTATGGTAAAACCTTTTCACTGAATATTTGAGGGATTATTTCGTTAAGGAACTTGTCACTTTCCTCATCACTGTGGTTGTTAATACCTTGTATGTGAATGTGACTGTCGATTAGACCGGGCATGAGTGTTTTTCCGGATCCATCAATAATCTGAGCATTTTTATTAGTAATTGGTTTATCAGTAACTTGTTTTATCAAACCGTTTTTTATGTATATATTCTGAGAAAACAACTCACTTCCGTCACCTACAATGATATGAACATTATTGATAATGTACTCACCTTTTTTGGCTTTTTTTGGACGTGTTAAGTATTTAATAATAACAAAACATATCACTGCTGTTCCAATAATCATCTGAATAAAACCGATAAGTGGGATTCCAAATACTTTAGGCATATTATATTCCTCCAAAACTATAAAAATAATTTTTAAGCAATTATAGACATAAAACCTATTAAATTAAAAATGACAAATTGACAATAAAACCTTTAGTCAATGTCCTTATTTTTAATTCTAAATAGTATATTATTGTGACAAATATAACATAAAAGTGTTAAGATGTCAATAAAAAGTATTCAAAAAACACCTTGATGCGATGTGATTTTGATAATTATAAGCAATAATAACAGTTAAGTGTTTTGAAAAAACACTAAAAGTATTTTTAAATGTTTGAGAAATATGATTTTCATTAAAGAAATAAGAAATAATTGTAATTGATAGCGATTTTTGAAGATAGATACAAAATTAATCCAAAATCTCAAAAGTTTTACAAAACCATCACAAAAAAATATTGAGAATACAAGGGAATAATGATATAATAACTTAGAAGTACATTAATTAAAGGGTGTGCAAAGATGAAAAAAAGTAGCTTATTAGGGATAATGTATGGTTTTGTACATTTTATATTGGAGGTAAGCTGTTTTTATATTCTCTCATCGTACTACGACAGCGATTATATTTGGGTAATAGGATTGCTTTATGATATTATGGCATTTTTACCTCAAGGTTTTTATGGATATTTACATGATATTAAAATTAAAATAAATTTTGGAGTTCTTGGAACGGTATTAACCACAGGAGCACTTGTTTTGTTTAGTTTTAATGTTAATCCGTTTGTTGTAATAATAATTCTTACTACCGGCAATGCAATGATACATCTCCATGCAGCGGAGTTAACTCTTCGTAGTTCAAAAGGTAGAATGTCGCCGAGTGCATTTTTTGTGTCAGGAGGTTCGTTCGGTGTAATTACAGGGAAGTTGCTTGCAATGTACGCAGTACCATTGATATACATTGTAGTATTAAACGCTATCTCAATTATACCTATACTTATTTCGATGATTTTTAAGAATACATTTGATGATAATAATCTCCGATGCTATAATTATTCCAATCAAAGATTAAAAAGTGTTACAATTATCACTCTAGCCACAATAGTTGTTGTGGTTAGGGCATATATGGGTTTTGGGATACCAACAAGCTGGAATAAAACGGTACTTCAGAACGTTGCTTTGTATTGTTGTATGGGAGCAGGCAAAGCAATAGGAGGTATTCTGATTGATAAAATCGGTATAAGAAAAACTGCGTTAATAAGTACAGTAGGTTCACTGCCGCTGTTAATGTTTGGAAATAATATAATGTCAATATCACTTGTTGGAATCATGATGTTTAGTATGACTATGGCAATTACGCTTGCATTGATAGTATCCGAACTTCACGATTACCCTGGTGTAGCATTTGGATTTACAACAGTGGGATTGTTTATAGGAACGCTGCCTGTATTTTTCTTTAGGGTAAGTTCTGTTTTAGTAAACTGTATAATAGTAAGTGTATTATCGCTATTGTCTATTATTATTCTAAATTATATATGTAGAAAGGAAAATAAAAAATGAGTATTCTTTTAGATTTGTTTATTCCGCCAGAAGATTACTACGAACAAGAAATTACGACAGATTATGATGAACCGTATACAGACGTATGGGATAATCAGTCGAATAATGATGGAACTTCTTCTATGGCTGTTGTTAGTTCAGAACCTGTATCCGATATTGAATCTGTAACAGAAACAACAACAGAAACAGCAACAGAATCAACAACGGAGTCAAAGACGGAATCTACAACAGAATCAATAACGGAGTCAAAGACAGAATCACAGACAGAAACAAAAACAGAGTCAAAGACGGAAACGAGAACTGAATCAAAAACAGAAACGAAAACAGAGTCAAAGACAAAACCAAAGACCGAATCAAAGACCGAATCAAAGACGAAATCGAAAAAGGAATCAAAGACAGAATCGAAAACCCAATCAAAAACAGAATCGAAGACGGAATCGAAAACAAAATCAGAGGAAAAAACGGACACTATGAGTTTAATGGAAGCTGACTCATCTTCTATGACATCATCAGCGGGAACTTTAGCTGATGTGTCGGAAAATCATCTCAGGTCTGATAGGAATATAGGCTCCAGTTTTACAATTATAGCAATATTTGCATTAGTGGTAGTTGCAGCAGCAACCGCACTAATAATAAAAACTGTAAAAGGGAAGAAAAAATAATCAGGAATAGATGGATTGTTGAATGTAAAGGGGATGTTATTATTTATTTGATAATAGATACCTATACACAGTCTCTGATTATAACCGATTTATTTGAATTGATATTTATTCTTGTATTATGCATAGTATTAATGATATTAATTATAAAGATGATAAATAAAAAAGCAGAAATAATTTCTTATCAGAAACTCAACAAACCAACTTTACTGAATATGAGCCGAAAAAAATTCTTACAGAACGGATATTAATAAATGATGTTTAGTGTAATTGTTCAGATGATTTTCAATTTGTTGATGACGGTTCTAATTGAAGTTACAGTTGCTTTAATATTGAAAGTCAGAAACGGTTATGATATTGTGCTCATAGTACTGATAAACTGCGTTACAAATCCTATTTTAAATTTTTTGATGAATGGATTTATATACTTTGTTTCATTTGAGAACCTGGCAGTTAATACTTTGTTGATTCTGTTAGAAATAACAGTGATTATTTCTGAAGGTTTATTCTTTTGTAAAAATATAAACTGTGGAAAGATCAATCCTTTCCTGTTTTCGTTGATACTTAACGGATCATCGTTTGCAGCGGGGGAAATAATAACGATAATTGTTAGATAGAAAAAATCACAGATATCTATTGTTTTTACATTTGTACCATCTCTGGTACTTTTGTTTATAAATGACAAAATACAGCAAAACGACAAATAGTGCGTTTTATAATATTTTATGTTGATTTTAATGCTTGAACCGTAGATTGAATATATACTTACAAGAATTATTACAAAAGAGGGTTTTAGTGATTGCAAGTTAAGTTTACGTTTTAAAGGCAATATCCGTTATATCGTAATTACTCTTTGTTTTCATGTTGCAAGTGGATTTCAAACCGCAATTATTTCAGTTGTAACGTTTCTTTCTGATTATTCAAGGCAGCTGGGACAGCTTTGTTCTGTGGTGGTACAAGTGTTTTTTTGAGTAATACTTGGATTCGGTGAGGAGATTAGTTGTAGAGTGTACCTCACATCTAAGTATTAAGAAAAAAATACTTTATATTATAGACAATAATTCATTTTCTATAATTACAAAATTATATTGTATAAAAAATAACGAAGTTAGCGCACAAGTGGAGGTAAGAAAGTTGAAAAATGAATTGGAGAATCTATATTATTGAATGTATTGCAAGTGTGATTTTGTTTACTTGTGCGATAATGATCCCTTTGTGTAAAAATCCGGTTTGGTGGATACACGACTAACCGAAAGACATTCAAGAGAAGTATTTTGAAACACATGAAAGGGTTCCAACGCAGCCATTTAGTGTGCGTGTAATGATAAAAAAGGGGATAGCGTTAATTCTATGTTTAGCAACTTTTGTTGCAATGATGTGTCTTGCTGGAGCAAACAGCTTTTGTACGGCTTTTATTGGAAGCTATGGTCTGTGGCTTTTGGTTGATTGGTATGACTGCTTTATTCTTGATTGGGTGCTGTTTGCAAATATTAAGCGTGTTCGTTTGCCCGGTACTGAGCAAATGGATAGTGCATATCATCAAAAGAAATACCACTTTGTACATTCCCTGATTGGAATGGCGTTGGGATTGATACCATGCATTGTATGCGGACTAGTTGTAGCAGTTATTGTATAGCAAAGAGAAGTGATTTCTAATTTAACATAGTATTTCTAACAATTTAAATGTATGAAGTGATTTATATAACGATAAGAGGCTGTCGCGAAAGTATTACTTTTGCGACAGCCTTTGTTAGATTGATTTGATAAAAAATATATAATAAAAATTGAAACTATATATGACGAAACTGTATGTAAGCTGGATTTGTTTACCAAATGCGAAGTGACAAATATTAGTTAAAACAGCATTTGAAAGAATGAAACAATGAGTACTAATCAAAAAGTCCTCCCCATTCTACCATTACAAAACCATTTCGTTCAAATGGTATAGGATTGCTAGTTTTTTGAGGAATTTCGCCTTCCGAGAATACGAACCAAATTCTGAATGATGAATCAGGTGCAGGTGAGATTGTCACAGGCATTGTGCGGTCTATTGTTTCCGTTAATTGTGGGTACATTGCGTAATCCTTACCATCATCAAGCTTCTTGCACCAGAAATCACAGAAATCATTAATTTCACGATCATTGAGTCCATAAGCTTTTAGGATGTCAGTAAATGTTTCGCGACGTTTTCCAGATGGGATCACAAATCCTTCGTCTTTCTGATAGTATCCAGGATATGTCAATGATTCGTAGAATAGATAGCTGTATTCGCCACTACATGCATTTAGAGTACCGTCAGGTTGTGCCATAACGTTCCAGCCATTTTCGTATGGTGGATCTGTAATGGTGAGTAGATTTGGTTCGCTAAATGTTACGTTCACGTCTATGACACTTGTGGGGTAGAGGTAAATGTTTGGCTTGTAAACACCTATACCGTTAGCTGTTGGGCTTGCGCCTTTTTGTTTTGTTTGAAAATCCTTTAGCAAATTATTTTGTGGGCCGTTGCCTGCGGGTATTGGTTGTTCTTTTTCCTTAAAACTATTAATCCATTCAAAGATGAATTTTCCTCCGAGATATAGAGACGTAACCACATAATCAGGCATTAAGAGCATATGCTTTATAGGTCGGTCGCTGGTCAGTATCTTCAAATAAAGATCATTTAAAAAATTTACAACTTCAGAGCTTGTAAAGACGATTTCTGCCGCAGTCATTGCGATAGCCAGCTTTGGCGGCAAAAACGGTCCTACGAAGGTGTTGAACCCCTTGATACCCATAGCACATAGTTTTAGGTATGGGCTTAAAAAAGGTGCGCTTGGATCTTGAACAAAGTCCCATATTCCTTTTGCATACAAAAGCCGTCCAGCCCACTTTTCGGAAGCTTTTCCCAAAACTTTAGAAAACCATTTTACATTCGCTTTGCGTCTACTTAACCATTCCTTAGCTCCGTTGATGCTTTTATTAAACCATTTGCCTATTTTTTTAGCGCCGCCTTTAATGGTTTCCTTTATTAGAGAAGGTATTTTAGATTTGACATACTCATTTTGTAGTTTTGAAAGGAAGCTGTTGTCATCACGTTTTTTTGAGCCACCGAAATCCATATCTTTTAATGTTGAGTGAAGATTAGTGGCTAATACTTTTGGATCTATTGGTTTAAGATCAGTTGTTTTTGTACCTGAAGAGGTATTTAAAGGATTGTTGGTAACAGAGCTTGATAAGGAGCTGTTACTCGTTGGGGTATAATCGTAATATGTTTGCGAACCACCACTGGTCGTGAAATAAGGCCATGTAAGCGAAGGAAAAACTGTTGGTTGGTCGTACATGGGAACGGCGTATGAGGTAAGCGAAAGGCATGAGAAGGAAATCGTAATAACGAGAATCAATGCGGTAATTTTTGTGAACAGTTTAAGCTTTTTCATTATTCCGCCTCCGTTTCCGTATTTGCAATAATCTGATCAACGTACCATGCTATATCAGCAAGGCATTCATCGTCAACACCAATACTTGTTGCTTGCTCGAACAGTGCTAAGGCTTCGGAGTTTTTGCCTTGCTCAATAAGTGCTACACCAAGATAGTATGAGAGTTTGCCATCTGGTTTTTCTGATAATTCATAAGCTTTTAGCAAATAATAAGTTGCTTTTTCATATTCTTTCTTATCCAGTAACAGCATTCCAAGACTTTCATTAGCGTGTTTCCAGTTTGGGTTATCGTTTACTGCCTTCTCAAAAAGTGTGATCAATTGGTCACCGAGATCCTCAGAGTACTCGTGTTTTTTTGCGATAGCTTGCTCCATAACAGTGTAGTAATTCTCTGTTGTTTTGTCGGAGAATTTTCCCGCAAGAGATTCAGCTTCGTCTGGTGCACTGCGCTCAATAGCTTTAAGCGCAAGTACATAAAGAACATCATCAGTTTCTCCGTATCGTTCGGTCAGTTCGTCAAGTTTTTTTTGCGCTTTATCACTCTTGTCTGATAGTTCGGCATTTCCGAAGTTTTCAAGCATATTTAAGTAATCGTAATATCCGTACCCTGTTGGACTTATAGGAATAAACAGACACAGTGCGATGAGCACACAGGTTAGAATAGGTGTAAGAATGCGTTTAAATTTTGCTTCTTTGAACAGAAACAAATCAAAAGTGAACAGGATAGCCGAAGCAGCGGTACCGATAATGCATAAAAGTGGCGAACAGTGGAATAATAATAGCCCGAGTAAGCAACAAATAAACATAACAATACATAGTATAGCTGCCATCACGATCCCCCCTTATTAATATGACTTTTCAAGGAATTATATAAACTACCTACATGTGCACTTACACCGTAGAGATCTACAAGATGTTCCACTCCGTTTGGATACATTTCATTGATCTCCTCACAGAGGTCGTATGCCTCTTGATAATTTCCGAGTGCATCGTAGGTGTTCGCAAGTGCAAACATCGTTGAGGAGTCGCCGGGGACGAGTGTGTTTGCTTTAATATATGCATCACGTGCGTCCTCATACTGCTTCAAGTCAAAGTGTATCATACCATTTAAGTACCATAACCTGCCGCTGTTTTCTTGATAGGAGAGAGCTTTCTTGGCATAAGGTAAAGCCTCATCAGGTTTGTCTTTTTGCTTTTCCCAATAAACAGCGTTTACATAGTTGTAGAGAAACTCGTTGTTTTTGAATTCTGCAAGCAGTTTTGGATCGGTTTCGTCGCCATTGTAGATTCTGTACTGATAGTCGGTGTATGAGCCGGAATCATTTAGAGAGAGATAAGTAACACATGTAAACAGCAGCACATCGCCGTCAAGTTCTGGTTCGCTCTTGTCGTTTTTCACAACGTCGGCAAGTTCACCTGCGATCTTAATGGCCTCCAGATTGTTTCCTTTTTTGAGCGATCCTACGCTGTATAGCCAAAGTGTGGTTACATCTTCCGGATAGTCGGCATACATTTCTTTTGCAAGGTTATAGCTGTTTTCTGCATCGTCTAGTTGAATATAGCAGCTTGCAAGCATTTGCTTTAGTTTGAACGAATCTTGAGAACTGTCAACGGCTTTTTTTAGCAGATTAGCAGCGGCATCATATTTATGAATGTCCATTAGCATATTGCCACAGGACAGTTCCAATGAATCAATCTGCTCTTGAGTTGCGTTTTCGCCGTATTCGTCGAACCAAAGAGAACGAAAACGAAGTATCGCTTCGCTTGTGCCGTCGAAGTGACCGGCTCCGTCCCAAACGTTTGAAGAACCAAGCGTTGCGGTTATGTACTGAATCGAAATGTCATCTGGATTTTGTTCAGCACACTGAATTAGCTGTGATATACCGGTGGAGAAACTCGTTTCGCAAGTTTCAAAGCCGGAAAGAACAGAGGCGAGCGTCTTATATCTTGCGTATTCTTTTTCTGGATCGTTGCCAATCATAGCCAGTATATCATCACTTTTTTTGTTAATGATCTCTTCTGTCGGATAATCGACAGTAAATATTTCGTTTGCAATACAAATGGCTGTAAGTTCTTTGCGATGCTCAATCTCATCATCGGAAAGAGATTCTTTATTACTGTAACGACTGAGCATCAGTGGAAGCCACATATCCGCTGTATCATCATCGTAGGAGGTAGCAAGAAAGGTACGCAAATTATCTGTATTGTCGTTAAGTTTTGAAAAATACAGTAATACATTGTCGTCTTGAAACTTGCTTGGAACGTTATAACTATTGCCTTGTGCGATTGCTTTCCATGCTGAGAAATGCTCTCCGGCTTGTTCATAAGCTCTTTCTGCTGCAACCATATCGCCGGTTCCAAGAAAAAGCAAACCTTGTGTGAGGTAAACCTCCATATCCTTAGCTGCGCATGTAGTGATACTGTTTGGGATGCCCAGGTATATCGACAAAACGAGCGCCGCTGTAGCCGTAACTGCGCCAAAAATATAGTTACCGTGTTTCTTCTTGGAAGTATCTTTTGGCTTCTGTTTTTTGAGCAGATGCTTTGCAGCAAGTGTAAAGAAAAATGCTTCCAAGAATGAACCTATAATTCTGTAAGCACAAGTGCTGATAAACGAACTGCTGACACCCGAAAAAGCGAACGACCAAATCAAATTAAGTATAGTGTCAAGGTTCATAGCTATCAACACAAAAACAAACGAAAAGATTATACCGCCTTGTTTAACGACAATCTTGTCGGAGAAAAGCATGCCGAGTGGTATAAGCAACAGAATATCCGCGGTAAGCTGAATAATAACCATAGCAATATAGAAGATTGAGGTTTGTGCCGCAAATGTTTGGCTTGTCATCGGAAGCAGAATAGCTTCAGTCTGACGATAGATTGCTATAAGTCCCAGAAACGATAGGATATACGGTAACCGAAGTTTTCCTGAGATCTTCTTAGAAAAAAGAAACAGCACACTACCGGCAATGCACCAACCCAAAGCACCGCAAAGCATGTATATCGGCGTAGGCATAGTGTTTTGTCGGAGAACTAAGACAATTGAACGCAGAAGATAAGGGGAGAGTTCAATCGTTAAAAATGTTAATAGCATAACACTGCCAATGTTAATGTTAATCTTTGGTTTTGAAGGAGTATCTGTCTTTGTATTCTCCTGAACACTTTGAGTGGCTGGTTTTATTCGTTTCTTGAAGATACTTCTTTTCTGCTTTATTACCTTGATAGGTGCAGAAGTGACTGAAGATTCCTGCTGTATATGTACTTGTGTTTGTGGTGGTGCGTTTGCGAAAATTGATTCTTGATTCGTTTGAGGGGCAGTTTGATGTGAAGGAGCAGAAGGTTGTATAGTGCTTAAAAGATTTATTCCGCAGAACCTGCAAAAGTTGGCGCCTTCCGGATTTTCACGCCCGCAAGAATGACAGATCATAATCATTACCTCCGATCTTGATAAATGATAAATCTTACAAAAGATTATATCATTTACACAAATGTTTGTCAACATGAAGAAAAACAATATTAAAAAAGCTCAAATAACACTAGCAGAGTAAAAAATAATAGAGCTTATTTGTGAATCTTGAGATATGAAATACAAAGCAATATTGGGTTGACATATTATACTATAGGAAACACCGCATATATCCTGAAAAATATGAGCGCAAAAAGAAAAGCACCCGACAAAACAGCCGAGTGCATAAAGTATATCCTATTTTCTTTCGCAAGGCAAACAGAATCAAGCCGACAGAGTTTTTCTGTCAGCCAGATACAGATTCACCAATGCGAACATTATGTAGTTTTTGGTTGTCTGTTTTCGCAGACCTTGATGACGTGTTTTTGCGATAGCCTAAAAGCCATTTAGTTACATCATGTTCGTTTGCAGGCATGGTTTCTATGTGATGTACTAGACCGCTGTTGCTGTCAACGCCGATATGGGCTTTGTATCCGAAATGCCACATATTGCCCTTCTTTGCAGAATGAGCTTCCGGATCGCGCTTCTTTTCTTTGTTCTTCTCGTGTTTTATCAACAGATTCCTGAAACGACCAATAGTATCTACGTCCGGAACATCGTCCGGAGTGCTTACACAGCAGAATTCTTCGAATGCACGACTGTCAAGTATTTTGTACATCACTCTCATATCTGCGAGATCGTAAAGATTTTGCAATATGAAAATTCTCTTTTGTTGGTTCTGGCTGCACCAAACTCATCATTAATTTTTGCCAGTGTCATTTCTCAGCTCATGATTATATTATGTCATATTTTTCACGTTTTGGCTACTGTGCGGTGTTGCCTTAGTTTCACAATACAAACGCCACAGAAAGTCTATCTGCGGCGTTTGTATTTTTTAATAATATATAGCTATATTATCAATATTGTTGACTCATTTTTAGTACCTATAAAGCTACTCTTTACATAATGAGATGTTAATGAAATATATTACATTTTAATATTTGTGTTTGCATGTACGGTTTATATGGTAAAAGATTACTTGTGTTTATCTGCGGGAACTAAGATTGCTTTTATTGGGAAGTTGTCAATGGTGATTCTGTCTATACTCAATGCCTTGAAACTGTCCGGCGAACTCCTTGTGTTATCTAGTTCAAGTGCGATTTTTGCAAAATCATCTTTAAATTCGGTTAAGTCGGTCCATTTTCCGTTATTAAACAAATAGCTTTCACTTTTGTTGATGATACCGATTGCCTTAGCTTCATCATTTTTGGACGCTCCATACGGTATAACGTTTGTAGCATACGGAATGACGTTTGTATAAGTGGTGTTTCCGTCATCGGCAGTATATGACATTGTCAGCACAACCGAGTATTTTTCACCTTTACTCAGAGAATATTCACCTTTAAGGTCAATCTTGTGAGATCCGGCAAACCAATGAGAACGATCGCCTTCCTCCAGAAGAGTTCCGCTGTCTGGGCAGTCTTCTGAGATATCTTTATAGATAGCATAATGCACGTCGGTGTTAAATTGTGTTGTCCTGTAAGTAATCTGAGTAAGGTATTCGTCCATCTCAGCGTCGAATACATTAGCCATTTTTGTTTCACTATCGTAATCCGCAGAGGCACACCAACCAATAAACAATAAATCATATTGATCATAATTAACATCGGAATACTTTACGGAATCCGGTTTATCAAAATCAAAACTAATAGGATCGAGTAAAGTATGATCATGATAAGAAATATAAAAAGTACCTTTACGGTCAAATCCCCCGTATTCACCGGAGCTGTCCTTGATAATAAATGCACCGTCTGTCGGAGGAATACTATCAGGATCTATGTTTCCGTCTTTATCGAGTTTTTCGAAATTTTCTTTAGGGTAATTATCATCGTAGCCAACAATGGTAACCACATGATTTCGTTCATCGATGGTAGTATATGCCGCCCAATTCTCTTGGTTCATTCTTCCGAAAACAAGTGCAGTTATTGCAACAGCGTGACCTTGAGCTATTTCGGATTTTATTGCACGAACACCGTCTTCGTTGAATATGTAATTACCGTCAGAATCTTTAGAGGCAGGGCAAGGCAAAAGGTTTCCGTTTCTGAGAAAAGCCTTTATAGGGGCATTGCGATACTGAGAATTCAGAGGAATCGACCAATCTCCTCTTGAGGAAAAGTCCTCAAAATCATCGTTATTAACTATATTTTT
>ONAH01000009.1 GCA_900315715.1 uncultured Eubacteriales bacterium | reverse complement strand
GATACAGATCTTCTTGAAGATTATCTTGCACAGGTTCCGAAAGTAAATGCTACAAACGATAACGTTATCCCAACAGAAACTCTCACAGGTAAGGCTATAACAGACCTTGACGGTGACGGTGTAAGTGAGTTGCTGCTTAGATTCAACTATGGCAACAATGTTGAAACAATCAATATTGTTAAGGTTGAGAATGATCAGTGTGTTGTTTATAAAACATACAACAATATTTCCGATTTGTATGAGTATTATGAGGGCGACGGTTCTTATAAGAATCAGGTTCTTATACACTATACAACAGGTAAGGTTTGTATGCAGTATAACGCAACTGTTGCAAAGACAAATTCAAAAACAAGAACAAGTGAGCAGAAAATACTCAGCTTGGAGAATAACGGAAGCTTAAGTGAGCTTGTAAACTTCTCAACAACAACAGATATTTCTACAAAGACGGTTACATCTGAGGTTACCGTAAGCGAAGATAATACAGTTACATCTTCAAGAGTAATCACGGAGAGCAGCGATGAGGATAAGGATTCCGAAACTTACTACGAACCGGAAGATACAAACAGTGATGAAGATGAAGAGAACGATTATCAGCTCAGCTATATGGCAGTTGACGTTGATGAGCTTGTATCGGGCAGAGGAATTAGCTTGGCAAATAAAACTGCTGAGAAAAAGCTCCCTGTTATCGTAGGTGCACCTGATGATGATGAGAACGACTACGATAATGATGACGACGATGAGACGACAAGTGAAAACAACAACGATGATGAGCCTACAACTTCAACAGTAACAACCGAAGTTACAGAGGAAACAACAAAGTATTTCGTTAATGGCACACCTGTTGAGCAGAGCGTATATGAGGAGTATCTCTCAACTTACGCGGCTCGTTACAGTGTATGGAGCAGCTGGGAAAGTGTATAATAGTCCCTGAATGATGATCAGCCCTGACAGTTAATTCTGTCGGGGCTTTTTGTAATTTTAAATGTATTTTAAATCTTAGTGTAGTATTATAATGGTAATAATGTAATTTATATCATAGAAAATACTAAAATTTGATTTTAAGTAAAGTTTAAGTAAATATTTAAGTTGCTTTTAAGACAAGATGATAGAATATACATATAGGAACAAACACAAGACTTTGAGGAGGTTTACGGTATGAAAAAAAGAAGAATACTATCAATAATTGTTGCTGCACTGATAGCAAGTTCGGTGCTTGTGGCATGCAGCGGTGCGGATAATAAAGACAGCGGATCAATACAAAGTGATACATCTCAGACACAAAGTGAAAAAACTGATAAGAATGGACAGGATAATACGGCGACTAATGATATTGCGTCAGAAAATTCCGGTTCCGATATAAACTCTGTTATAACATCTGACGAAATAACATCAAGTGAGCTTTTCACTGAGCGTGACCTTTCGGGAGATTACGAAAAAGACGGTGCGGTTACTGTAAAGGGTTCGGGTACGTCGTTTACGGTAAGCGGCAACGGTGCTAAGGCTGACGGTAATGTTCTTACAATAACGCAGGAGGGAACATATATACTGAGCGGAAATGTTACCGATGGAAGGATAGTTGTAGAAGCAGACGATACTGCAAAAGTACATATTGTTCTTGACGGTTTTACGTTAACAAGTTCTGATTATTCGGCATTTTATGCAAAGAGTGCAAGCAAGGTGTTTATTACTCTTGCGAAGGGTACGGAAAATAAGCTGTCTGACGGTTCGGCATATAAAACCAATAGTGATGAAAGCAGTGTTGATTCAGCAATATTCAGCAAGTGTGACCTCACAATTAACGGCACCGGTACGCTTACAGTTGAGGGTAATATGAGCCATGCAATAGTGTCAAAGGACGATTTGAAGGTAGCTTCTGGTACAATAAATGCTACATCGGCGGGAAGTGCGATTTGTGGAAAAGACAGCGTAAGAATTGCAGACGGTACAATTAGTATAACCTCCGGTGGCGACGGTATCAAATCTACAAATGATGAGGATGCAGAAAAAGGATTCATATACATTGGCGGAGGAAAGATTACGATAAATTCTGTTACTGACGGAATTCAGGCGGAAACAACATTCCTTGCTGAAAACGCAGATATAAATATTAAATCAGGCGGTGGAAGTGAGAATTCGTCAAAGACACATGCTGATAACTTTGGTGGCTGGGGTAATTGGAATAATTCGACAGCAGCAAGCTCTGAGGATTCAACAAGTGCAAAGGGAATAAAAGCAGGCGGAAACATCGACATAAAGAGCGGTACAATTACAATAGATTCAGCAGACGATTCGGTTCACTCTAACAGCAATACAACCATAACCGATGGTACAATAAGTGTTACATCAGGAGATGACGGTATTCATGCAAACACATCTCTAACAATAGACGGCGGAAAAGTAACTGTAAAAAAGAGCTATGAGGGCCTTGAGAGCTCAGCGGTAATAATTAACGGCGGAGAGATTGATGTTACCGCAAGCGACGACGGAATAAACTGTGGAGGCGGCAGCGATTCATCTTCTGTGGGAGGTAGAATTGGTCAGAACAGCTTTACGGCAAACAGTGATGTTTATCTAAAAATAACAGACGGTAATGTAAAAGTAAATGCAGGCGGAGATGGACTTGATTCCAATAACACGATTACCATTGAGGGCGGAACAATATTCGTTGACGGACCAACCGATAACGGTAATGCGGCTATTGATTACGAAGTTTCAGCAACGATTTCGGGTGGTACGCTTGTTGCGGTAGGAACATCAGGTATGGCGGTATGCTTCTCTGAGGATTCAACGCAGGCATCTATTCTCTATGCGTTTAGTACAAATCATTCTGCGGGTGAAAAAATCACGCTTACTTCAAGCACGGGAGAAGAAATACTATCCTATACATCTGCGAAGAATTTTAATGCCGTAAATCTCAGTTCGGCAAAAATTAAATCCGGAGAAACATATACACTTACAGCAGGCAGCGAAAGCGTAAGTATTGAACTTACATCTAATACCTATTCAAACGTAACAGGCGGAATGGGCGGCATGGGCGGAGGAATGCCCGGTGGCGGTATACCGGACGGAGGTATGCCCAGTGGACAGAAGCCCGGCGGAATGCCCGGCGGTATGCATGTAGGAATGAGCTGATATCGATTGATTTGATAACATAAAATCTGAATAAAAAAATAAAGGGCATGCCGTAAAAAGCAAGCCCTTTGTTTTTGTAGAAAAACATTAGTGAGTAAGGAAGAACATTATTAGGAACAGGAGCGTAATAATGTATGTTCCTGCGTTTATTTCTTTTGCCTTACCGGTGAAAAGCTTTATGCATACATAAGTGATAAGACCGAAAGCAATACCGTAGCTGATGTTGTATGTAAATGGCATCATAACAATTGTTACAAATGCAGGAGCAGCGACGGAAATGTCGTTCCATTCAATATCCTTAACGCACTTAATCATAAGTATTCCGACATAGATAAGTGCAGCAGCAGTTGCACAGCTTGGAATAAGAGCTGCAATAGGACTAAGGAACATTGCAATAAAGAACATTCCTGCCGAAACCATAGCCGCAAGACCTGTTCTTCCGCCCTCTGCGATACCGGCTGAAGATTCAACAAATGTTGTTACGGTAGAAGTACCGCACATAGAACCAACGGTTGTAGCAAGTGCGTCTGCAAGCATAGCTTTGTTCATGTTGGGAACTTCACCTTCTTTGGTAAGAAGATTTCCCTGTGAACAAGCGCCGTATAGAGTGCCCATTGTGTCAAACATATCAACAAGACAGAAAGCAAGTGCAGTAGTTGCGATAAGAATAACAAGGCTTGAAACTGAATTGTTAGCAAGATAACCCGAATAGTCAAATCCCTGAGTAAAAATCTTGAAGAAAGCCTCTCTGCCAAAGTCGCCGAATGCAGAGAAAGGATTAAGTGAGAGATTATCGCCAAAACCGTCATAGAATCCGGGGATTGTAAATCCAAGAATATAATAAATTACAGAACCGCCAATGATGCCCCAAAGAACAGAACCCTTAACTTTTCTGATTGTAAGAACACAGATTACAATAATTACAAGTAAAGTAACGAACATAGGCATAATAGATGCCCAGGTAGCGTTACCGCTGAACAGGTTAAATGAAGCAAGGTTTACAAGAGTAGCGTCATCGTTGGTAACGATACCGGAATTCTGAAAACCTAAGAATGCAATAAACAATCCTATACCTGCGGGGATAGCAGCTTTTACGCTCTTAGGGATAGCGTCGAAAATCTTTTTTCTAAGACCGGTTGCTGTGAGAATAATGAAAACAACACCGTCAAGAAGTACAAGTGTGAGAGCGTTTGCATAGGAAAGACCAAATCCGAAACATACTGTATATACGAAGAAAGCGTTAAGTCCCATGCCCGATGCCTGTGCAAGTGGAAGGTTGGCAAGCAGACCGATAAGCAGAGTACCAATAACTGCAGAAATAGCGGTTGCGATGTAAATAGCATTGTATGATACCTCTGGTAGGTTTGCAAACATTCCGGCGTTTACCATAAGAATATAAGCCATTGCCATAAAGGTGGTGATACCCGCAAAGACTTCAGTTTTTACGGTAGTGCCTCTTTCCTTGATTTTGAAAAACTTTTCCATTCAAAATCCTCCTAATTATAATTTTATCAATGTAAAACAATACATCAACAAATTCATTATACTTATATTCACTTAAGATTTACATAGGTTTTTCAGAAAAAAGAATTTTTCTACATTTCATATAAAATAATTGTAGAATTTTATGCAATAATAAATAATAAACTGTTATAAACGTAGGGACATTATAGTGTGATATGCTTTAAATGCGGCTGTATTTTTGTCAATGCGGAAAGTTGTACCTGTTTATGATGAAACTGATAGATAGGGCGAAAAACATTTGCCGGTACTGTTAAGGCTGAAAATATGACGGTATTATTTCGACGGAGAGAGGAAACTTGCATAAAGAAAAAGCGGAGAAGAATGAGGCGTTATAAAAAAATATTAGTAGCGTCAAATTACAGAAAAGGAGATATTATGCTTTACCGCTATATTACCGCAAAAGGATATCAAAGTAACAAATAAAGACGCACTGTATGTTTTGAGATATACTATCTAGGTAAATAATATAGGAATGTTAATTTAACGATTAAAAGTGGTAAATTGGTAAAAATATTTTTTGATTTTCTATTGACACAAAGAAAAAATTTTGATATACTACAATAAAGTAATTAAGAAAGGTGTACGCAACATGAGTAAGTATATGAACGCATATAACGCATTTACATACTTTTACTTTAGAAGCTGGGGTTATTATTTCTCCGGTTTGTTTGTCGTGCATTAACATCAGTATTACTTAAATAAAGATATTGTTTTAAGCTTATTGACCGATGTTTGCATGACGCAGACATCGGTTTTTTGATGCGCAAATATTATTGGAGGAGATTATTATGAATTGTAAATTCAAGAGAAAGCTACCCATTCCGCAGGTGTTAAAGCAAGAATATCCTGTAACGGAAGCAATGGCAAAAGTAAAAACACAGCGTGATGAAGAGATAAGAAAAATATTCACAGGAGAGTCGGATAAGTTTTTGCTGATTATAGGACCATGTTCTGCAGATTACGAAGGTTCTGTTATGGATTACGTTACACGACTTGCAAAGGTTCAGGAAAAGGTAGCGGAAAAGCTGCTAATCATTCCAAGAATATACACAAACAAACCAAGAACAACCGGCGCAGGATATAAAGGGATGCTTCACCAGCCTGATCCGCTTACGGACTCAGATATGCTCAAAGGCGTAATAAAGATAAGAAAATTACATCTTCGTGTACTATCGGAAACAGGTCTTTCCAGTGCCGACGAGATGCTTTACCCCGACAATCACAGATACCTGTCCGATTTGCTGTCATATGTTGCGGTAGGAGCAAGGTCTGTTGAAAACCAGCAGCACAGACTTACAGCAAGCGGCATTGAAATTCCGGTAGGAATGAAAAACCCCACAGGCGGAGATATAGGAGTAATGCTTAATTCCGTAATGGCTGCGCAGTCGAAACATACATTTATATACAGAGGCTGGGAGGTTGAGAGTATGGGCAATCCTCTTGCACACAGTATATTGAGAGGCTGGACAAATCCGCAGGGACAGAACATCTCAAACTATCACTATGAGGATCTCTTAAACCTCTATGCAGAGTATCAGAAAAAGGGATTGGAAAACCCGGCTGTAATAATAGATACCAACCATGCAAATTCAGGCAAGCAGTATCTTGAACAGATACGCATAAGCAAAGACGTTATACACAGCATACATTCAAACGAAAACATAAAAGGACTTGTTAAAGGATTGATGATAGAAAGCTACCTTGAGGACGGCAGTCAAAAGGCAGATGAAATGATTTACGGAAAATCTATCACAGATCCGTGCCTTGGCTGGGAGAAGTCCGAAAGGCTGATCTACGAAATTGCAGAAATAATATGATGACAAAATAAGAAATATATGGTTTATGAACGGAAAGACATCTTGAAATAAGAGTATTATCTTTAATATAAAAAAGTTTTTCTCTCCTTTTTGACATAATGGCATGAAAAACGTTGACAAATCAACTCTGTAATGATAAAATTATTTCGGGTAAGACTTTTTGTAACCGACGGGAGTGGAGAGTGATGCAGAATTATCTGCGCGAAAACCACAGGAAGCAAAAAGATAAACATAAGCCGACCGTCTGGGCAGTCCTACTTACAAGGTAGGACTGTATTTTTTTCTATGACGGTAATGCTCTTTTTTAGGAGGTTTGTTTTTTATGAAGAAAGTCGCTATAATAATGGGCAGCGACAGCGATTTGCCCGTAGTTGAAAAAGCGTTTGCTGTTCTTGACGAATACGATGTTCCGTTTGAGGTTCATGTATATTCCGCACACAGAACACCTGTTGAGGCAAGAGATTTTGCGGTGAATGCGAGAGAAAACGGCTTCGGTGCGGTAATAGCTGCGGCAGGAAAGGCTGCACACCTTGCAGGTGCGATAGCTGCAAATACCACCCTGCCTGTAATAGGTATTCCTGTTAAGTCTTCGACTCTTGACGGTTTGGACGCTCTATTGTCAACCGTACAGATGCCTTCGGGTATTCCTGTTGCAACAGTTGCAATAGATGGTGCTGCCAATGCCGCTTTGCTTGCTGTTCAGATACTTGCGGTATCTGATGAGGAGCTTGCACAAAAGCTAAAGGACGCAAGAGCAAAAGCTTCTGCAGCTGTTCTTGAAAAAGACAATGCTGTATCTTATAAGTACAACAAGTTTTGATTAACATATATATAAAGTTATTTAATTGGAGGAATTAAAAATGGAAAAGACTGTTCAGATGTACGAGGGCAAGGCTAAAAAGGTATTTGCCACAGATGATGAAAATTACTGCATTGTATCCTACAAGGATGACGCAACTGCAAACAATGGACTTAAAAAGGGTACTATTCTTGGAAAAGGCGTAATCAACAACAGAGTAACAAACCACCTCATGAAGCTTGTAGAGAGCAAAGGCGTTCCAACACATTTTGTTGAGGAGATAAACGACAGAGATACTATTGTTAAGAAGGTATCTATTGTTCCGTTAGAGGTAATAGTTCGTAACATTGCAGCAGGTTCACTTGCAAAAAGACTTGGACTTGAAGAGGGTACAAAGCTTAACAAAACAGTCTTGGAGTATTGCTACAAAGATGATGCATTAGGAGATCCTATGGTAAACGAGTATCATATCCTTGCTATGAATTATGCAACAAAAGAGGAGCTTGATACAATCGCTAAGTATGCATTCGCA
The DNA here is from genome assembly GCA_900315715.1 of uncultured Eubacteriales bacterium. Taxonomy (GTDB): domain Bacteria; phylum Bacillota; class Clostridia; order Oscillospirales; family Acutalibacteraceae; genus RUG592. The sequence continues at coordinate 7,576 of ONAH01000009.1, read as the reverse complement.
GTAAATGATATTCTCACAGAGTACCTCAAAGAGGTAAATATAGAGCTTGTTGATTTTAAGCTTGAGTTTGGCAGACTTTCAGACGGCACAATTGTACTTGCAGATGAGATATCACCTGATACATGTCGTTTCTGGGACAGTGTTACAAACGAGAAACTTGATAAAGACCGTTTCAGACGTGATATGGGCGGTGTAGAGGACGCATACCAGGAGGTAATGAAGCGTCTTTTAGGAGAGTAAATAATACATTCAGAGAATAACGCTTGACCGTATAGCCGAGCGTTATTCGTGTTATATAGAAAGTCGGGAGAAGATCATAATATGAATACTGATTCAAGAAAACTTCACGAGGAATGCGGCGTATTTGGCGTATTCGGACACGAAACAACAGATGTTGCTTCAACGGTATATTACGGCTTGTTTGCTCTTCAGCATCGCGGGCAGGAAGGCTGCGGTATTGCAATCAATGATGGGGGTGTAATCAGCTCCTACAAGGATATAGGACTTGTAAATGATGTGTTTACGCACGATGTAATGCTAAAGCTTGGACACGGCAATATGGCTATCGGACATGTAAGATACGGTACAACCGGATCAAACGACAGAAGCAACGTTCAGCCGATAGTAGTAAATCATGTAAAGGGCAGAATGGCTCTTGCGCATAACGGTAATCTTGTAAACTCAACAGAGCTTAGAGAAGAACTGGAAATGCAGGGATCAATTTTCCATTCGACAAGCGATACAGAGGTAATTTCTTATGTTATCACTAAGGAAAGAATAAAGTGTGATTCGATAGAAGAAGCCGTAAACCGTGCTATGTATAATATAGATGGGGCATATTCATTTGTGGTTATGTCACCTGCAAAGCTTATTGCAGCGAGAGATCCGAGAGGATTCCGTCCGCTATGTTACGGTCAGACCGCTGACGGAAGATACATAGTAGCGTCTGAAAGCTGTGCGCTTGACGCAGTAAGCGCCAAATTTATCCGTGATATAAAGCCGGGCGAAATAGTAGTGTTCAGTGACGAAGGTGTAAGATCAATAACAGATCACTGCAATCAGTGTGACAGCGCATTGTGCATATTTGAACATATATATTTTGCAAGACCGGATTCAAAGGTTGACGGCTGCAGTGTTCATCATGCAAGAGCAAGAGCAGGAGAGCTGCTTGCAAAAGCACACCCTGTTGACGCGGATATAGTTATAGGTGTACCGGATTCGGGACTTGATGCCGCAATAGGATATGCAAGAGAGTCAGGAATACCATACGGTATCGGATTTATAAAAAATAAATATATAGGCAGAACTTTTATTTCTCCTGGACAGGCTTCAAGAGAAGATAAGGTTAAAATAAAGCTTAACCCAATTTCAGAAGTTGTTAGGGGTAAGAGAGTAGTAATGATTGATGACTCTATCGTAAGAGGAACGACTTGTGCAAGAATAGTTCATCTTATTCGAGAGGCAGGAGCAAAAGAGGTTCATGTAAGAATATCGGCTCCTCCGTTTATTAGTCCGTGTTATTACGGAGTGGATATCGACTCAAAGGATAAGCTAATCGCATGTAAGCACACTATTCCTGAGATAGCAGAGATAATCGATGCAGATACACTTGGATTTCTGCCGTATGACGATGTAAAGAAGATCGCTGAGGACGGTGACTGTAAGGGCTTTTGTCTTGCTTGCTTTGACGGTAACTATCCTACAATTATTCCTAAGGACGACGGAAAGAATAAATTTGAGCAGAAGATAGATAAAACAAAAAAGAAATCTAAAACAAAGGATGATACAAATGAAGAGCAGCAGTGAAAGCTATAAGGCAGCAGGCGTTGATATTACAGCAGGCTACAAAGCGGTAGAACTGATGAAAAGCCACATCGCAAGAACTATGACAAGCGGTGTCGTATCCGATATAGGCGGGTTCGGCGGACTGTTTGAGCTTGATATTACGGGAATGGAAAGACCTGTTTTAGTAAGCGGTACAGACGGTGTTGGTACAAAGCTTAAAATGGCGTTCCTTATGGATAAGCATGATACAGTAGGTATAGACTGTGTTGCTATGTGTGTGAATGATATAATCTGCTGCGGAGCAAAGCCGCTGTTTTTCCTTGATTATATCGCCTGCGGAAAGAACGTTCCAGAAAAAATTGAGGCAATAGTAAAAGGCGTTGCAGAAGGCTGCGTACAGTCGGGATGTGCGTTGATCGGCGGCGAAACTGCCGAAATGCCGGGCTTCTACCCGATAGACGAATATGATCTTGCAGGATATTCAACCGGCGTTGTGGATCGCAGCAAGATACTTGATAAAACTACCGTAACAGAGGGCGACGTAATAGTTGCACTTCCGTCAAGCGGCGTACATTCAAACGGTTTCTCTCTTGTGAGAAAGGTGTTTGATGTTGAGAATGCAGATATTAAATCCCCTGTTGAAGAGTTGGGCGGAAAGTCGATAGGCGAAACACTCCTTACTCCTACAAAGATTTATGTAAAGCCTATGCTTGCACTCTTTGAGCAGGTAAAGGTAAAGGCTGTATCACATATTACAGGAGGCGGTTTCTATGAGAATATTCCGAGAAGTCTGCCGTCAGGATACAGCGCAAAGATAAAGAAAAGCGATGTGAGAATACTCCCGATATTTGAGCTTATAGCAAAGACAGGCAATATTCCCGAAAGAGATATGTTCAATACATTTAACATGGGCGTAGGAATGATTGCAGTTGTATCAAAAGAGGACGCAGCAAAGGCAGTTGAGGTTCTCAGGGCTCAGGGAGAGGACGCTTATGTAATAGGCGAAGTTGTAAAGAGCGACGAGGGAGTAATAATTGAATAATTCCTTAATAAATAAGGACGGTGTACTCAATGAGTAACGATAAAATAAGAATAGCCGTTTTTGTATCGGGCGGCGGAACAAATTTGCAGGCTCTGATAGATAAGCAGAAAAGCGGAGTGATTAACAGCGGCGAAATATGCCTTGTTATCTCAAATAACCCAAATGCTTATGCACTTGAAAGAGCAAAAAAAGCAGGAATAAAGACGGAAATTGTTTCAAGAAAAGAATATGCAGATCAGAGAGAGTTTGAAAATAAGCTTATTTCTCTGATAAAGGAGAATGGGATCGAACTTATTGTGTTAGCAGGGTTTATGTGTATATTGAGCGAGAGATTTACGTCGAAATATCCGAAGAGAATAATCAATGTTCACCCGTCGCTTATACCGTCATTCTGCGGGAAGGGTTTTTACGGACTAAATGTACATCGTGCTGCCCTTGATTACGGTGTTAAGGTGACAGGCGCAACCGTCCATTTTGTAAACGAGATACCTGATGGCGGAGAGATAATAATGCAAAAGGCGGTTGAAGTAAAGGACGGAGATACCCCGGAGGTTCTCCAGAAAAGAGTAATGGTAAATGCCGAGTGGATAATACTTCCGCAGGCTGTCGAGAAAGTCAGCAGACAGATGCTTGACAAGGATTAAAGGAGTATAATGCTATGAACGTATATCAGACATACGATATAGGGGAACTGATAAATGGCAACCCTTATGTAGGCAGAGGTATCGTAATGGGTAAATCTGAGGACGGAACAAAAGCTGTTACTGCATATTTTATAATGGGCAGAAGCGAAAACAGCCGCAACCGTGTTTTTGTAGAGAATGGCGATGAGGTAATTATTCACCCGTTCGACGCAAGCAAGGTAGAGGATCCGTCGCTTATAATATATTCACCAATCAGAAAGATAGACAATAAGCTTATAGTAACAAACGGAGATCAGACAGATACAATATATGACTTTATTGCAGGTGGAAAAACTTTTGAAGAGGCGTTGGATACAAGATGTTTTGAGCCGGACCCGCCGAACTGGACTCCAAGAATAAGCGGAATGTTTACTTTTGGTGAGAAGCTAACATACAAGATGAGCATATTAAAGAGTGCGGACGCAGAGGGAAGCGAGTGTAACAGATATACTTTCTCTTACAATTCACTTAACGGAATAGGACACTTTATTCACACTTATGTAACGGACGGAAACCCGATACCAACATTTATGGGCGAACCTGAGAGAGTAGCCGTACCGAACGATATAGATGAGTTTACAGACAAGATATGGAGTAATCTCAACGAGCTTAACAAGATCTCTATCTATGTAAGATATATTGACCTTGCAACAGGTGCAGTAGAGAACAGAATGATAAATAAAAATCAGTGAAAGGAAAGCCGATTATGACAGCAAATAAAGAAAGCTATATTTCACCGTTTTCCACAAGATACGCAAGCGAAGAAATGCAGTATGTATTTTCTGAGAAGTTCAAGTTTACCACATGGCACAGACTTTGGATTGCACTTGCGAAGGCAGAGCAGAAAATGGGCCTTGATATTACGGATGAGCAGATAGAGGAGCTTGAAAAGTACAGAGATATCGTTGATTTTGAAACTGCGGAAGCAAGAGAAAAGGTAGTTCGTCACGATGTAATGTCGCATGTATATGCATATGGCAAGCAGTGTCCGAAGGCTATGCCGATAATACACCTTGGAGCAACCTCATGCTATGTAGGGGATAATACAGACGTAATAATTCTAAGAGAGGCATCAAAGATAGTTCTAAAGAAAGCAGCTCAGGTAATAAAGAACTTATCCGTATTTGCACAACAGTATAAGGCTTTGCCGTGTCTTGCATATACACATCTTCAGCCTGCACAGCTTACAACGGTAGGCAAGAGAGCAACACTCTGGATGTATGAGCTTATTCAGGATATAGAAAACCTTGAGTTCCAGCTATCAAACCTTAAGCTTTTAGGCTCAAAGGGTACAACCGGTACACAGGCAAGCTTTATGGAGCTTTTCGAGGGCGATCAGGAAAAGGTTAAGATGGTTGAAAAGCTTATTGCAGAGGAACTGGGCTTTGAGAAGTGTGTGGCAGTATCCGGACAGACTTATTCAAGAAAAACAGACGCATATTTTCTTGCAGCTTTGTCGGGATTTGCACAGAGCGCGTATAAATTCTCAAACGATCTAAGAATACTTCAGTCGTTTGAGGAAATGGAAGAGCCATTCGAGAAAAACCAGATTGGTTCGTCCGCAATGCCGTATAAGCGTAATCCTATGAGAAGCGAGCGTATATCATCGCTTGCAAGATACGTTATTGTAGATTATCTCAACCCTGCACTGACAGCAGGAACACAGTGGTTCGAGAGAACTCTTGACGACAGTGCAAACAAGAGAATATCCGTTGCGGAGGCATTCCTTGCAGTTGATTCTATTCTGAATATATATATAAATATTACAAGCGGTCTTGTTGTATATGATAAGGTTGTTACAAGGAGAGTAATGGAGAAACTTCCGTTCATGGCTACCGAAAACATTATGATGAAGAGCGTAAAGAACGGCGGAAACCGTCAGGAGTTGCATGAGCTTTTGAGAGTACATTCTCACGCGGCTGCCGCAAAGGTAAAGCTTGAGGGCGGAGCAAACGACCTTATTGACAGAATTGCAGCAGATCCTGCATTCCCTGTAACAAAGGAAGAAATTGAAAGTGAGCTTGATCCAATACTCTATGTGGGCAGAAGTGTTACACAGGTAGAGGAGTTCATCGAAAGTGAAGTAAAGCCCGTACTTGACAGATTATATACAGACGAGATAACATCTGAGCTTAAAGTATAAAGGTGGTCTTATGAGAGAACTTGAAACCGAAAGACTAAGATTACGCAAGCTTTGCGAAACTGACGCTGAGTCAATGTATAACAACTGGACCAGTAATCCGAATGTTGCAAAATATGTAACGTGGCAAACTCACGAGAATATCGAAACAACAAAAGCATATCTTAATTTCGTCTTATCAAAATATGAAAAGCCCGATACTTACATTTGGGGTATCGAGAGAAAAAGCGACGGTGTTCTTATGGGTGTGATAGACGTTGTGGGATATAAAGACGGCTGTCCCGTGTTGGGATACTGTTCGGGCGAAAGCTTTTGGGGCAACGGATATATGACAGAGGCGTGCAAAGCGGTTGTGGAGGAGCTTTTTGCAGACGGATACAAAACTATTCTAATAGGTGCTATAAAAGAAAATATAGGAAGTAATCGTGTAATAGAAAAGTGCGGTTTTATGTTTGAAAAGAGTATAGACGAACGAATGTCATACTGTAAGCCAGAGATAGTAACAAAAAACTATTATCGCATAGACAGATAAAAAAGATGAGAAAGGAATGATACCTTTGAAAGAATTCGAGTTAAAATACGGCTGTAATCCCAACCAAAAGCCGTCAAAGATATTCATGTCAAACGGAGAAGATCTTCCGATTGAGATATTAAACGGTAAGCCGGGTTACATCAACTTCCTTGATGCATTCAACAGCTATCAGCTTGTAAAGGAGATAAAAGAAGCAACAGGTCTTTGTGCGGCTACATCATTTAAGCATGTTAGCCCGACATCGGCAGCAGTAGGCAGAAAGCTTAGCGATAAGCTTAAAAAGGCTTGCTTTGTAGATGATATTGAGGGTTTAGATGACTCTCCGCTTGCATGTGCATATGCAAGAGCAAGAGGTACAGACAGAATGTCATCTTTTGGCGATTGGATAGCGCTCAGCGACGTTTGCGACGTAACAACAGCAACAATAATCAAGCGTGAAGTATCCGACGGAATCATTGCACCCGGATACACAGATGAGGCTTTGGAGATACTTAAATCAAAGAAAAAGGGCAATTACAATATTGTTAAGATAGACGAGAACTATACTCCGGATCCTGTTGAGCGTAAGCAGGTATATGGCATTACATTTGAGCAGGGCAGAAACGAGTTTAAGATAAATAACGAACTATTGGAAAATATTGTAACTGATAACAAGAATATTCCCGATGAATCGAAGATAGATTTGATTATCGCACTTATCACACTTAAATATACACAGTCAAACTCAGTATGCTTTGCTGTTGACGGACAGGCAATAGGAGTAGGAGCAGGTCAGCAGTCAAGAATTCACTGTACACGACTTGCAGGAAGCAAGGCCGATATATGGCATCTTCGTCAGCACGATAAGGTGCTTAACCTTCCTTTCCTTGATACTTTGGGCAGACCTGACAGAGATAACGTAATAGATGTATATATCTCAGATGACGACGAGGACGTACTGGGCGATGATGTATGGCAGCAGTACTTCAAGGTAAAGCCTGAGCCTCTTACACGTGAGGAGAAGAAAGCATATCTTTCACAGATAACAGGCGTATCCTTAGGAAGTGACGCATTCTTCCCGTTTGGAGATAACATTGAGCGTGCAAGAAGAAGCGGCGTAAGCTATATCGCACAGCCGGGCGGCTCTATCCGTGACGATAACGTAATAGAAGCTTGCAACAAGTATGATATGGCTATGGTATTTACAAAGATGAGATTGTTCCATCATTAATTTCAGAATTTTCCGTACAGATACAGTTGAATAAATTTACTGTATTTGTACGGTTTTGCATTTTTTTCTGACAATACAACATCTGACATGAAGAAACGGAGGATATTCCTATGAAAATAATGGTGATTGGCGGCGGTGGACGTGAGCACGCTATTATCAAGAAGTTGAAAGAAAACAAGCAGGT
>ONAH01000060.1 GCA_900315715.1 uncultured Eubacteriales bacterium | reverse complement strand
TTTCTGTATCTGTTTCTGTATCTGTTTCTGTATCTTCGTACGTTTCTGTATCTGTTTCAAGCTGGAATGTATAAGACTCTACTGTCGATACAGTATTATTCGCAAAATCGAACTTATATACACGATACGTCTGATCGTTGAGTGCAACTACAACCTGTATTGCACCTACTGTACTCATTCTTGAAACTGTGAGTGTATATTGCTTAGCATATTTCGGTACTATTGATTTTGTGTACGTATCGTCTATCTCACCGTCAATTATAACCTCGAATTTTAGTGAGGAGCTTATTTCTGCCGGAAGATCAACTGTCTGAGAAAGTGTAATATTTCTCGGAGGACCTTCTGACAATAATACAGATACGTTTGTTCCCTTATTTACCTTTGCACCTCTAAGCGGATTTTGTGCAACGATCTTATCCTTCGCAACACTGCTTTCCATATACTCATAGCCGTTAAAATTAAGACCTGATTCTGCAATCTTTGTTTGTGCCTCCGATAATGTCAATCCAACAAGGTTTGGTATCTCAATCTTTGCCTCGCCTGCTTTTTTGCTGACATATATCTTTACAGTCGAACCAATTGTTATCTTGCTTCCAGCAAGCGGATACGTCTGCTTTACATATCCCTCTGCTGTCTGATTATCAAGAACCATTAACACCTCAGGAATCAAGTTTGCAGATTTTATCTTCGCTACTGCATCGTCTTTTGTTCTGCCGTCAACGTATGGCAGGTTGATAGTTGTTTCTTCGCTGTTTACTGTAATTTGAATTGTCGAACCTTCCTTGATTTTCTTCTCGGACGGCTGTGGATTCTGATTTAGAATAATATCAAGCGGTTTGTCTGCATCATAGATATTTGTTACATCCCACTTAAAGTTATATGTTACCTTATCCTTGTTTACGTCGTTGAAGTTTAGTCCAATCAAGTTTGGTACAAGTACGTCTGTTGTTGAGTTATTGCTAAATCCCTTAAACACCGCAAGCACCAAGAACACAAGACATACTGCAATAAACGCAATAACCGATCCTAATATTATCTGAACCAGAGGAGATGTACCCTTTTCCTCTTCTTCATCTGTATCCCAGTCATCGTCCTCTTTGTAATCATCCTGTACGTTGATTTTCTTTACCGTACTTACCGGTCTTGACGTTGGCTCTTCATCTATACTGTCATACGAAAAATTAAACTTAATGTTCGGATTCTTTCTGAGTTTATATATATCTGAGAGCATCTCTGTTGCAGAACGATATCTCTTTGCCGGATCCTTCTGCATAGTTTTTATTATTATTTCCTCAAGTCCTACCGGTATATCGGGGTTAAGCTTTCTCGGTGGTTCGGGATCTGACTGGAGCTGCATTATTGCAACGGACACTGCATTATCTGCATCAAATGGCAACTTGCCTGTCAGCATTTCATACATCATTACGCCTAATGAATATAGATCTGACTTCGCATCTGTCGCCTCGCCTCGTGCCTGCTCAGGGGATACATAATGTACTGACCCGATTGCCTTATTAGTCATTGTCATGGACTTCGTGTTACTCTGCGAAAACCTTGCTATACCAAAGTCCGTTACCTTTATTGTTCCGTCCTCAAGTAGCATTATATTCTGAGGCTTTATATCACGGTGGATTATTCCCTTGTCATGCGCATGTTGTAATGCACGAAGTATCTGTATTATAAAGTGTAGCGTATCTTTACTGTCTATCGAACCGCATCTCTCTATATAATCTTTCAGCGTTATACCGTCAATATACTCCATTACGATATACTGCATTCTGTCTCCAAAACTTACATCATATACTTTTACGATGTTTGGGTGAGAAAGTACAGCAATCGCCTTCGATTCGTCCTTAAAGCGTCTTATAAACTCATCATTGTCTATATACTCTTCTCTCAGAACTTTTATCGCAACTGGCATCTGATCCTGGGTATCCCATGCCTTATACACTACAGCCATACCACCGTCGCCGATTATCTCACTGATCTCATAACGGCCGTCGAGTCTTTTGCCAACATATTTATCTTCAGCCATTTCGTTCTCTCCTTTTCTTTGTTTATTCTACACATTTCCTTACGATCAGTCATTTACAACTACTGCGACTGTTACATTATCTCCGCCGCCTCTTTCAAGCGCTATCTCTACAAGAGTATCGGCTAATTTATCTGTCTGTGTTGCTTTTATAACCTCAAGAAGCTCTTCCTGTTCAATATAATTTGTAAGTCCATCTGAACAAAGCACAAGAATACTGCCCTTCTCAAAAGGTTTTTCTAATATATCTGTCCAAAGCTCAGGATCTATTCCCAATGCCCTTGTAATATAATTCCTGCGTGGATGTACTCTTGCTTCTTCCGGAGTTATCTCTCCTATATCTACCATCTGCTGAACAAGCGAATGGTCATGTGTTACCTGTATTATCGTATCACCAGAAGCAAGATATACTCTGCTATCTCCTGCGTGTACTACAAATACCTTTTCGCCTCTTACAAAAGCAAGTTCTACCGTTGTACCCATTCCTTCAAGTTCGGGATTTGCACACGCCATTTCATATACTTTTGTATTAGCAGAATCTACTGCAAGCTCTGCTACTTCTGCCAACTCATCTTCAGTCATATCACTGCGATACTCCTGCTCAATATATCTGCCAATTTCTTCTACTGCCTCTGTACTTGCCACGCTGCCGCCATTTGCACCGCCCATTCCGTCACATACAGCAGCCCATGCTTCTGTGTCTGAGATTTTCCCGAGTTTGCAGGCATCCTGATTTGTTTCTCTTACTAATCCTACATCGGTTCTAAAATACAATTGCAATTTTATTCCTCCTTTGCTTTATATATCATCTGAAATTGTTTTTCTTCTTAGCTGTCCGCACGACGCATTAATATCTGAACCTAACGTTCTGCGAACCGTCGCTGTTATATAATATTTCGACAATATTTCTATAAATCTTTTTTGTCGATCTATTCTGCTCTTTTTATAACTATTTCCTTCAACATTATTTACCGGAATCAGATTCACATGACACAGCATACCTTTGAGCCTTTTTCCAAGCTCCCTTGCACATTCATCAGAATCATTTACTCCGCTGATCATTGCATACTCAAACGAGATTCTTCTCCCTGTTGTATCTGCATAGTGTCGGCATGCCTTTAGCAGTTCCTCAATCGGATATCGTCTGTTTACCGGCATTGTCTGACTTCTTATCTCATTGTTTGGGGCATGCAGTGATACCGATAGCGTTAGCTGTAAATTTTCTTTCTCCAGCTCATATATTTTATCTACAAGTCCACAGGTTGAAAGTGAAATGTGTCGCATTCCTATATTTAGTCCGTCTTCACTTGAAACAAGTCTGAGAAACTTTATTACATTTGCGTAATTGTCAAGCGGTTCTCCCATTCCCATCAGAACAATATTTGATATTCTGATTTCAAGATCCTTTTGTGCAGATTGTATCTGTGACAGCATCTCTGACGGGGTAAGATTTCTTGAAAATCCACTCTTTCCTGTTGCACAAAATGAACATCCCATCTTGCAGCCTACTTGAGTAGATATGCAAATAGTATAGCCATGTTTGTAGTTCATAACTACGGATTCTATAAACTCCCCATCGTACAGCTTAAATAAATACTTAACTGTTTTATCATAAACCGAAACGAGCTTTTTTTCAATGGTTGCAACAGAGATGTAATAAGTGTTACTAAGATTGTTACGCAATTCCTTTGAAATGTCTGTCATTTCTTCAAACGACTCTACTCCAAGTGTAAGCCACTTGTACACCTGTTTCGCACGAAACCGTGGAAGGTTTAATTCTGTTACAAACTCTTCCTCAAGTTCCTTCAAGGAATATGATTTTATATCCTTCACTCTGTCACCTCTTTCTAACAGCACTGATAAAGAAACCGTCATTACCGTCTGCTTCCGGAAACAATGTAAGCTGGTTTTCAGGTTCTTCTATTTTGTGTGTTATCCCATGCGGCAGTGTTATTGGGCACGGCTCAAAATCGCTGTGTTCCGTCAAAAACTTGGTCACAACATCTCCGTTTTCCGCTCTGTGTAGTGTACATGTGGAATATACCAATACGCCGCCCTGCTTTAAATACTCAGCGGATTTTTCAAGTATTTTGTACTGTATTTCCGGAAGAGTATCTATTCCTTTATCGGGCTTATACGCTATTTCAGGCTTTCTTCTCAGAATACCTAATCCCGAACACGGAACGTCACACAATATCCTATCAGATACTTCAAGCGGCTCCTCGCTTAATGCATCTCGTTTTTTTACATATATATTCTCAATGCCAAGTCTTTCGGCACTGCTTTTTATCAACTTTAACTTATGTTCATAAATATCATAACAGTATACTCTGCCCGCAGGTGTTCTCTGTGCAATATTTAGTGCCTTTCCTCCGGGAGCTGAACAAACATCTGAAACTATATCTCCGTCTTTTACATCAAGTATCTCGCAGCATATCTGCGACGATAAATCCTGAATATGAAACATTCCTTTTTTATAGCTTATTTTTTCGGATAATGATCCTTTATATTTTATTTTCAGAGCGTTTGACTGTCCATCAATTGTTTTTGCATCAATGTTATCATCAAACAACTGCTTAATCAAATCCTCACATGTTGTTTTTAAAACATTTACTCTGAGAAATATTGGTGGTCTGTCGGCAAGAGTTTGTAGTATCTGCTCACACATCAGTTCTGAGTAATCCTCTATCCAAAGCTTCACAATATCCTCAGGACATGAATATTTTACCGAATAGTACTTTATAGTATCTTTTTTGTCGGGCAACGGAAATCTGTTTTCCGCTTTCGTTATACTTCTCAATACTCCGTTTACAAATCCGCTTGAGTGAAATAGTTTTTCCTTTTTGCATATCTTTACAGACTCGTTTACACAGGCGGAATCGGGTACTTTATCCATAAATACAAGCTGATATACTCCCATTCTGAGAATTATTAGAGTCTTTAGTTCTATCTTTTTTAGTCTTACCGAAGAAAATTTTGAGATTATATAATCCAGCGATACTCTTTTTTCAAGCACACCGTAAAACAATGCTGACATAAATGCATTATCTTTCTGTGAAAAATCGCTGCTTTTTAAAAATGAGTCAAGCGTCAGATTGGAGTATGATTTTTCTTTTTCAATTTTATACAAGGCTTTATATGCAGTATATCTGGGATTATCCATCTTGTCAACTCCATGTTTTTTATCTTTTTCTTCTTGTGACTACCGATACCAGACGTAAAAACTGTATCAACGCTGTCAGCGCACTTGCAACATACGTCATTGCTGCTGCTGTTAGAACTTTCTTTGCTCCCTTATATTCGTTTTCATCAAGCATACGTGTATCATGAATAGTCTGTAATGCTCTTTTACTTGCGTCAAATTCAACAGGCAATGTTACAAGATATACTATTACTGCAAGAGAATACGCTATTATTCCAATCCATATAAGAGCTTCTGATGCACTTGACTGTATTATCAAGCCCAAAAATATTATCGGAATCGCAAGCTTTGAAGAAATATTTGCAACAGGTATCACATTTGAACGTATCTTATTCGGAACGTACCCCTCTGCATGCTGTACCGCATGACCTGCCTCGTGTGCAGCTATACATACCGCTGCGATACTGTTTTGGGTGAATACTCCATCTGATAATCTAATAATGTTTTCTTTCGGAGAAAAATGGTCTGTCATTGTTCCTTTAACATGCTCTATCTTTACATCAGTTACACCATGTGCGGAAAGAACTGATCTTGCTGCTGCTTCTCCTGTGAGCCCTCTTGAATTTGGTATCTTTGAATATTTACTGTATGCCGATTTCACCTTAAACTGTGCCCACACTGATAAAACAATTGCCGGTATCATAAATATCAGATAGCTTATATCATTATACATACTCATCGCCCTCCTGCAATAATAATCACAGATTCTTATTCAAGTACGTTCCCTTTTTCTATTCTCTGCCCTCTGAAAAACTCCTCAGCTGACATTCTGTTCTTTCCCTCAAGCTGAACTTCCAATAACTCCACTGCACCGTTGCCACATGCAATTACCGGGGGTTTTACCGACAATACAGCAGCAGACTTTCCGCTGCCCTGTGTAATTTTTGTTCTGTATATTTTAAGCTTTTTGCCCTTATACATCGTAACAGCTATCGGCCAAGGGTTCATGCCTCTTACCTTATTATGGACTGCTTGAGCCGATAAATTCCAATCTATTATACATTCTTCCTTTGAGAGCATTGAAGCATAATTTGATTTTTCGTTGTCCTGCTTTATCGGAGTAACAGTTCCGTTTTCAAGCTGCTCAAGCGTGTCAAGCAATACTTCTGCTCCAAGCTGTGACAGCCTGTCAAATAACTCTCCTGCCGTCTCTTCGGGCAAAATCTTTGTGCTTCGACTTATAAGCATATCTCCTGTATCAAGACCTTTATCCATAAGCATACTTGTAACGCCTGTGATCTTTTCTCCGTCAATAACCGCTCTTTGAATCGGCGCAGCACCTCTGTATTTTGGAAGAAGTGAACCGTGAATATTTATACAGCCGTACTTCGGAATACTTAGAACTGACTCAGGCAGTATCTTTCCGTATGCTATTACTACGATAACATCAGGCTCAAGAGCTGATATCTGCTGTGCCTGCTCATCGCCTTTCAGAGAATCCGGCTGACGTACCTCTATCCCGTACTCCATTGCACATACCTTTACATCTGGCGGAGTAAGTATCTTCTTCCTACCAACAGGCTTATCGGGCTGTGTATAGACTGCAGTTACGTTATACTTACTACGCTCTACCAGCGCTTTAAGCGACGGTACTGCAAAATCAGGAGTTCCCATAAATACTATATTCATAATTAATCGCCTTCTATCTCGTCAGGTCTTAACATTCTTACAGCCTTTGATTTAAATATTATTCCGTCAAGGTGGTCTATCTCATGGCAAAACGCTCTTGCTTTTAAACCCTCTCCTTCTACTGTAAACTCATTACCGTGTCTATCCTGTGCTTTTACAGTAACATTCATTGGTCTTATTACAATACCATATTCGTTCGGGCATGACAGACATCCTTCTCCGCCCTCCTGAGTTCCGCTTGTTTCTATAATCTCAGGGTTAATTAACTCTATTACTCCCTCTTCTTCATCTACACAAACAATACATACACGGCGAAGTATTCCTACCTGTGGCGCTGCTAATCCGACACCTTGTTCAATCTCAAGTGTTTCTGCCATGTCGTCTAAAAGCTGAGCAAGCTTTGCGTCGAACTTTTCCACAGGTCTGCATTTCTTTGTTAGTATTTTGTCCCCCTCGTGCACTATATCTCGTAATGCCATATAATCTATCTCCTTCTACAAAATGCTATCCGGATTTATGTCGGCATAAACCGTTACATCCGAATAATTTTTTTCTTTTGAAAAATCTATTATAGCTTTTTTTAGCATTTCACGGAAACGCTTTGAATTCTTAAATTTCAGTATTATCTTATATCTGTATTTATTATTAACACGATAAACAGAAGCCGGCGATGGTCCCAAAAGTCTTATCGGAAGGTCGCTGTACTCCTCTTGCATTATTGCACATAAAACTCGTGCGAACTCTTCTGCACCCTCTTTGCAATTCTTCTCTTTTCGGCTAACAATGCCAATCATACATAAATCAGCAAAAGGCGGATACAGCATAACCTTGCGTAGTTTTATCTCGTCTTTGTAAAACCTATCGTAATCCTGAGCAGCTGCAAGAGTCATTACAGGGTTTTCAGGCGTATATGTCTGAATTATCGCCATTCCCTCTTTATCGCCTCTGCCTGATCTGCCTACAACCTGCGTAAACAAAGAAAATGCCCTTTCATAACTTCTGAAATCTTCATTATACAAAGCCTGATCCGCTGATAGTATTCCGACAAGAGTTACATTCGGGAAATTAAGCCCTTTTGCAACCATTTGTGTACCTAAAAGAATATCATACGATCCTGCACGAAACTCTGCCAGTTTTTTTTCATGCGACTGCTTTGCAAGCGTTGAGTCTGCGTCAAGCCTTAATATTCTCGCTTTCGGGATAAGTTCTCTCAAAGTCTGTTCTGCTCTTTGTGTTCCGTGTCCTGAAAATTTTAGATCAGCACAGCCACAAGACGGACATTTGTCTGTTATCTTCATTGAAAACCCGCAGTAATGACACATCAGTCGATTATTTGCAGAATGATATGTCAGCGATATACTGCAATTTGGACAGTTTACTGCCGTATTGCATGTTCTGCAAGTTACAAAAGTATTGAACCCTCGTCTGTTTAACAGAAGTATTGACTGCTCACCTTTATCCAAGTTTTCAGATAATGCATTTAACAGTGTTTGTCCAAAGCCCGTTGACACAGATGTTACTCCCTCTGTATTCATATCCGATATTATCACCTGCGGTAAAACGGCGTTTCCATAACGTGCTGTTAGCCTTTGCATAGAGTATTTTCCTTTTTCCGCGCTGTAGAAGCTCTCTACCGATGGTGTTGCAGATGACAATAGCAACAACGCATTATGCTCTACACAACGTAGTTTTGCCATATCCTTTGCGTGGTAGCGTGGATTTGACTCTGATTTATAGGTGTACTCCTGTTCCTCGTCTATTATTATTAGACCTATGTCCTCAAAAGGGGCAAACACTGCGCTTCTTGTTCCTACCGCTATCTTTGCAATACCACGTCTGACACGTTTCCACTCGTCAAGGCGTTCTCCCATAGACAATGCACTGTGAAACACTGCAACATCCTCTCCGAATTGGCTTTTAAAGATTGCTATCATCTGTGGTGTAAGGGCTATTTCGGGTACCATTACTATAACCCCTCTGCCCTGCTTATAGACTGTATCAATGAGTTTCAGAAACACCGATGTTTTTCCTGAGCCTGTCACTCCGTATAGAAGTGAAACTGAGGGTTTATTCTTTTTGTAGAGTTCAAGTAGTTCTGTGTAAGCTTTTTCCTGTTCCTGTGTTAAAACAATTTCTCCGCTTTTTTCGGAGTATGACATTTCAGGTAGTCTGAATACTTCCTGTTCATAACACTCACAAACTTTTTTATTTATCAGTGTGTCAATCACGGATTGAGTTACACCTGTATAGTAACAAACCTCCCTAATCGAAACATCACCCACCGCTCCAAGAAGACTGCATACCTCTTTTTGTCTTGTTGTCAGCTTAACACTCTCATCATCATACTGTAACAATCTCAACATTCTAACAGAAGCATCGCCTATACGCCTGAAAACAGTTTCTTTCTTTTCAAGAATTCCTTTGTTTACAAGTTGAACCAAAGCTTTACTTTCACAATCTATACTAAGCTTTTTAAATAGTGTTTCTTGTTTTATGCTTTTTGTTCTTCCCGAAAACAGTTCAATTATTTCTCTTTGCTCATCGTTTATTTCTTCCATCTGACATTCTTTCAATGAATATGTACAGGATATTCTATAATTAATCCCTGTCGGCAACATTGAACGAACCGCATCATAATAGGTACAAAAGCACCTTTCCTTTACTGAATGAACAAGTTTTATCATTTCCGGTGTAAGCAGAACAAAATCATCAGGTACAGCAGCAATCGTTTTTAGGCGATTATTATCATTTTCACTTTCGTAAACATCCATTACCATACCTTGTCTTTTCTTGTTGCCGTTTCCAAATGGAACAAGCACACGCACGCCTGCCTTTACCTTATCCGTCAGATAATCAGGTACAATATAATCGAATAGCCGATCAAAACTGTACAGTGTCTTATCGACTGCAGTTCTTGCTATAATTATCATTAGTCCTCATCGTTTTCATCAGACGGTTTATTAAACATATTCTCCTCGCTGAAATCATTATCCCCAGACGGCTCATTTGACTGCTCTTTTTGTTCTGCAAGCTCTTTCTTTCTGTTCTCTTCAAGCTCATCTTCTGCTTCTATTTCTTCGTCGTCTTTTTCAAGTATCTCGTACTTATGATTTTTAAAATCTTCTACTGCAAGCAGTACTGGCTTCTCATCTAATAGTACGTTTCTCTCCTTATAGTCATCAGAAATCTCTCTTGCACGCTTTGCAACTGCAATTACAAGTGAATATCTGCTCTGCTTTCCTGCCAGCATATCATCAACAGATGGTTTAAACATAAATTTATTCCTCCAATATCAATCTCTATTCTTTTCTATTATCTCTGCGACATCTGCGACCGCCTGTTCAAGCGGTCCGTTCACAACAAAATAATCATACTTGCTTACCTGAGAAAGCTCATATCTTGCGGTTTCAAGCCTACGTAGTATTGCTTCCTCCGTTTCACTTTGCCTTCCACGAAGTCTTTTTTCAAGAGACTTCATGCTTGGCGGCAGTATAAATATTCCCTGTGCCTCAGGGAATTTCTCCATTACCTGTACTCCGCCCTGCACCTCTATCTCAAGAATAACATCTATTCCCTTTTCAAGCATATCAAATACGGGTTTTTTCGGCGTACCGTAGCTGTTTCCGCAGTATTCTGCATGCTCGATAAATCCGTCTTTTGCAACAGTATCGGCAAACTCCTCTTTTGTTAAAAAGTAGTAACTTTCGCCGTTTATCTCTCCCTCTCTGGGACTTCTTGTAGTTGCGGAAACGGATACCTTTATATCGTCATGCGAACTTATCAACGCTTTAACGATCGTACCTTTTCCCACGCCCGAAGGCCCTGAAATAACATAAATCTTACCTTTGCTCATTTGTATCCTCCTCGGAAATTCTTGAATTAATAGTTTCAGGCTGTAAGGCACTGAGTATTATATGATCGCTATCTGTAAAAATTACCGCACGACTTTTTCTGCCGTAAGAAGCGTCTATTAACCTACCTTTATCCCTTGCGTCCTGAACCATTCTTTTTATAGGTGCAGAATCAGGGCTTACTACGGAAACTATCCTTTCACAAGCGACAAGATTGCCAAAGCCTATGTTTATCAGTTTCATTGATTATAACACCTTTCTGTAATCGCAAAACTGTACATTACTCTATATTCTGTATCTGTTCTCTAATCTTCTCAAGTTCTGCCTTTATATCTACAACCTTATGTGCAAGCTCGGAATCCGTAACCTTTGAACCGATAGTATTCGCTTCTCTGTTCATTTCCTGCAATATAAAATCAAGCTTTCGTCCTATTGCTCCACCTTGCGAAATAATTTCATTCATCTGAATAAAATGACTTCTTAATCGAACAGTTTCTTCATCAACCGCAACCTTATCGGCAAACACAGCGACTTCCATAGCTACTCTCTGCTCATCAACATCTGCTCCATCAAGCAGTTCTTTTATACGATCGGAAAGCTTTGTTTTATATTCTATCACAGTCTGCGGTGAACGCTCCTCAATAAAAGATACAATTTTTATAATATTGTCAGCTTTATCAAGAATGTCGTTTTTCAAACGTTCACCCTCTGCTTCACGCATAGATATAAAATCGTTAACCGCACTCTCAAGAACCGGCAACAAAATACCCCAAACCTGTTCCTCGTTTTCCTCCGGTTTTGAAACCGTAAGCACATCGGGATATCTCGTAATATCTGTTACACTAATATTATCGGGCAATCCATAAGTACTGCATATCTCACGAAACGCACTCAAGTAGCCTCTCACAAGTGTATGATCTACGCTTACAACGGCATTTTCGTTTTTAGGATCGCCGATATTCACATAAATATCAACCTTTCCTCTACTAATTCTGCTTTGAATATACTTCTTTAGTTTATCCTCTAAAAAGTTGTAACCTCTTGTTATGCGAACGTTGGTTTCAAGAAATCTGTGGTTTACGGATTTTATCTCCACAGAAATATCTCTATCTTCTAATGCAGAAACACATCTTCCATAACCGGTCATACTTCTGACCATAATATAACGTCCTTTCAATAATATTTATATATCCGTCATCTATAAAGACACATTTAAGGCATTGTATCTATCATCTTTTAATTGTAGCAGATATTTTATAAAAATGCAACTTAAACCATACGAAATTAAAAAATTGTTTAATGTTGGCTTTCTATAATATCAAAATATTAGTTTTTGAGATCGTTTTTATTTAAAACAAAACAAGCTCTGCGTAATACTTACGAGAGCCTGTTTGTTAATAATTATTATTCAGACAAAAATTCCGTCCATACCGTTCTCC
>ONAH01000143.1 GCA_900315715.1 uncultured Eubacteriales bacterium | reverse complement strand
TACATAAATGTAGGGGTTATTATTCTAAAAATTACTACCGTTATATCCGAAGTTGCTTGTTTCCGAATAGCTGACGTACATTTCTTCTATGTTTACTACATTTTGCAGTATTGTATTAAACCTTGCCGTAAGTGCGTCGTATGCGTTGGGGTTGGGCGTTCCGTAAACCATTACTGTTATCATAGCTGTCGGTTTATCGTTGCTTCCACGGAAATATAGCGAACATTTAGGCTGTATGTTTACCATTAGCCAGCTTTCGCTTTTTCCCGGAATAAGAGATATTGCTTTTCCGAATTCGTCCTTAAGCTGAACTTCTTGCTGTTTCGTAATATCTATATTGAGTTTACAATCTATAAAAGGCATTTCAATTACTCCTTATTATTCTTCGCTTTCGTTTTTCTTGCTGATAATCTTTCTCAGCTTCATAGCCTTTGCAAGAGGATTTGTTTTGTCAAGTGGTTTAACTTCAGGTTCGTTTTCTTCAAATTCTGTTTCGGAAATTATGTCAACCGGAACACTTCTCTGAAACTCCTGATCTAACGGCTTATCCTTAGGCGTAGGATCCTCACTCACTTCTGCTACTTCTGATACGGAAGATGTGCTTATAGGTGTTTCGATTGTCATTTTGACATCATAAGCACTTGTTTCTTCCACTTCTTCCGTTACTGGTTCACTGTACTCAGCAGGTGTGGGATTCATGTCTATTGCGTCTAACTCTTCCTCAGTATCAACGTCACTTAAGTCTATTGATTGTGTAAATGCTTCGTTAACGTCAGATTCTTCTTTGATGTCAATTATGCTGTCGCTGATTTCTTCCGATACAAAATTATCTTCCGTGGCTGTATTCTCAGTGGTTTCTGCCTTTTCTTTGTTAAGCTTTCTTTCAGTTGCTTTTTCTGATACTGCACGTTTTAACTCTTCTACCTTTGTAGATGTATCGCTCTTTACTTTGCTTGCTGTGTCAAAGGCTGTGTCTTTTACTTTTACGGCAGTGTCCTTTGCTTTTGCAACTATGGGTTCTTTAATTTTTACAAAGTTTTCCCTAGCCTCTGCCTTGCTGATCTCACGGTTAACAAGTTCCTGTTGAATTACTTCACGATACTTAGCCTGTGCTCTTGCCATTCTCTCTTTAGATGCGTCAATGAGATTGCAGGTCTGAGCTATGTCCTCAGGCATAACATCACGAAGGTTTTCGTAGAGATACTGACCAAGCTGAATGTAAAGTTGATTAGTTCTTTTTTCCTCTGTTCTCATAACCGTTACAAGTCTGCTTTTCTGTGCCTGAGATGAGGTTTTGTCAACGACCATGTTGACAGTAGATGTTACTGCGTTTTTGATATCCTTGTAAATACTCATAATAATACTGCTCCTTTTTTATTCGGGTAACACAATACGATGAATTATTACCATTATATGTTTCCCTTAAAATATCCTATGTGTATATATTAACTAAAAAATGTGTCCAGGTCAATACATAAAAAATTAATTTTTTATAACTATATACAAATTAGGTCATTTTGTGATATAATAATAACTAATAACAGGCTGATTGTCGTTTATTGATAGAGAAATTTGCCTGACATACTAATATTATATGAAAATAAATTTGATTTAGGAGTGACAAATTATGTCCAGTGCAGAAACTAAAATTATAACCTGCCCAGAGTGCGGTCATGAAAATGAGGTCAAAATATTTCGCACAGTTAACGTTACAACTGATGCAGAGCTGCATGACCTTGTAATTAGCGGAGAACTGTTTCGTTTCAGATGTCAGAACTGTAACCATGAGGCAGAACTCAAATATCCTGTATTGTACAATGATATGAAACATAAATTCATGGTGTACTACATTCCCGAAATTGACAGAGCAAGCGTTATTGATGAAAAGTTAGAGGCAGAGTATTCAAAGTACGGTGAACTTGAGGGTATTACACGCCGTCTTGTAGGTACATTTAACGAATTAAAAGAAAAGATACATATATTTGAGTCCGACCTTGACGACCGTGCTATGGAAATAGCGAAAGTTGCACTATATGATGTTGTGTGCAAGAGAACAGGCGAAGAAGTAAAAGGCGGTTATTTCTCAAAGTATAGTGAGAGCGAAAAAAGTATAGGTTTTACATTCTTTATCGGTGAAAACAATGAGCACCTTGTTCAGACAACAAGACTTGAAATATATAAAAAGAGTATCGAAATTGCTGGCGATTACGATAAGGATACAAACAGAAGTTTCTTACTGGTAGACAGAAACTGGGCTAGAAATGCTTTGTATAGATATAAAAAGAAAAACTGATGAAAAAGCAGTCGGGTGTGCGGTTATGTGCAGTCGGCTGCTTTTTTTTGATGACTGGCAAGAATAGGCGTGTATTAATAAAGATAAACAAAAGTTTGATTTTTTTGATAAGCTGTGGTATAATACTTCTATGTGTATCAAGGAGGGATAATATGGCAAAATTAACAAAGAGTCAACAGAAAATATATGACTACCTTCTGTCCAGACGTAATGAGGGAATTCCTCCTACGGTAAGGGAGATTCGTGATGCCACAGGGTTTAAATCAACGTCAACGATACACGCACATCTCAATACTTTAGAAAAACTTGGTCTTATCTCAAAACGTGCAGGTCTAACAAGGGCGATAATGCTGAGTAACGGCGAAACCACTGCAAGCGGAATGGCTGTTCCATTAATACCCGAAGTTGCGGGAGATGAAAACACCGAATTTGTAGTAGTGGATAGCAATATAAAACATGGACGTGAACTCTCTGCACTAAGGGTAACTGACGATAGCATGATAAATGCAGGAATCCTCAACGGCGATACAGTAGTTTTTGCAAAACAGGCATTTGCGGAAAACGGTGATATTATAGTTGTTCGGATTGATGATGTGGCTTTAGTCAGGAGGTTTTACCGTGAGGACGGATATTTTAGGCTGGAACCCGAAAATCCAAACATTGACACTGTAATTACTGAGTATGTCAGAGTAATCGGGAAGGTAATAACTCTTGTCAGAAACTACGAATAGGGGGCTTTTTTATATGGGAGAAAAAGTGTTTATAAACGGTAAATCTGCTGAAATAGAAAGAAAATGGCTGATAAAAATGCCGGATATCAAAACTCTTGAAAAACAGGATAATTATAGCGCTTCTTCAATAGAACAGATATATATTACAGAAGATGAATTATCGGAGGGGAGCAGGATCAGAAAAAGAGATTTTGGATCACAGGTAAAGTATTACTGGACTCATAAAGAGGATATAAACGGAATTTCAAGGTTTGAAGAAGAGAGATATATATCAAAGGAAGAGTATGAAACACTTTCAAAAAAAATAAGTTGTGATACTTCACCGATAAGAAAGAAACGATATAGTTTTAATTATTGCGGTTTTGTTGTGGAGATAGATATTTACGAGTTTTGGAACGATCAGGCAATAATGGAAATTGAGCTTGAAAGCGAAGATCAGAAGGTTGATGTTCCGGATTTTATAGAGATAATAAAAGAGGTAACAGGCGATGAAGCCTATTATAATCATGAATTAGCTTGTAAATATTAAAAATATTTCAAATTTGTTCATTACAAGTTACAAATTGTATATTATACTTGTGAGAAAACATTTAGTATAAATGTAATAGTCGCTTTTGGAGAGAAATATATGAAAACAGGAGGTAATAAATATGAGCACAGGAAAAATACTTGTAGTAGATGATGATATAAATATTTGCGAACTGTTAAGACTGTATATAGAAAAAGAGGGTTATCAGGTAATAATTGCAAATGACGGAAACGAAGCATTAAGATTGTTTGAGTCGGAGAAGCCGGATTTTGTAATGCTTGATATAATGCTTCCCGGTCTTGACGGCTGGCAGGTGTGCAGAGAGATACGCAACCAGTCAAAATGTCCTATCATAATGCTTACCGCAAAGGGAGAGGTCTTTGACAAAGTGCTTGGACTTGAGCTTGGAGCTGACGACTATGTGGTAAAGCCGTTTGAGGCAAAGGAGATAATAGCAAGAATTCGTGCCGTAATGCGCCGAACAGGTCAGCCGGAGAACTCAGAGGTAAAAGAAGTAAAATGGGATAAGCTCTCAATAAATCTTACAAATTATGAGCTGAAGGTAAACGGAGTACAGGTGGATACACCTCCGAAGGAAATGGAGCTTATTTATCACCTTGCAAGCAACCCGAACAGAGTATTTACAAGAGATCAGCTTCTTGATGAAGTATGGGGATTTGATTACTACGGAGATTCAAGAACGGTTGACGTTCATATAAAAAGACTGAGAGAAAAACTTGAGGGAGTATCGGATAAGTGGGTTTTGAAAACCGTATGGGGCGTAGGATATAAGTTTGAAGTAAAAGAATAATTATACATACGGTGAAGATAAATTGTTATGAAGAAACGAAAGACTATTTTTAAAAAATACTTATATATCAGTATGCTTGTGTTTTTTGCAGGAATGTTGATACTTGGAGTAATGATAGTGTTTTTTGTAACTCAGTACTGGGAGAACGACCGCTGGGATAATATGAAAAAAAGCGCAACGGCGATTTCAGTGTCGGTTACGGAAAATTCAAATATTTCGGGCAATAGTATGTCTTTTGAACAGGACGATGAAACAGCAATAAGAACTACTGTTAATATGATGTCCGACAGCCTTAATTCAAATATTATAGTTACCGATCTTGAGGGCAAAATACTGTTTTGTTCTTATAATAAGTCGGGGATAGATGAGAATACGTTGATTAACCGCTCTTTTGTTGAAGAGGCGACAAAAGAAGAAATGCTTGAGATATCGGATTTCGGAGGGGTTTACGATTCACGTTACTATGTAGTGGGAGTTCCTGTTCAGACAGTCGGAACAAACGGATTGTATAGCGTAGGAGCAGTATTTGTAACAAGCTCCGCACAGCATTATACCGAATACGTTGTAACGCTTGTAAAGCTGTTTTGTTCGGTAGGTATTGTCATATTTGCGCTGATGTTCTGTTTTGTAGGCGTGTTCTCATATCAGCTTACTAAACCTTTGCAGCAAATGGCAAAGGCGGCAAAGGCTTTCGGAAACGGAGATTTCTCTATTCGTGTAAATGTAAAAAGCAACGACGAAATAGGAGAGCTTGCACAGGCGTTTAACAGTATGGCGGATTCATTAGCAGCGTCTGAGGGCATGAGAAGAAGCTTTGTTGCAAATGTTTCTCATGAGCTGAAAACTCCTATGACTACGATTGCAGGATTTATAGACGGCATATTGGACGGTACAATTCCGCCTGAAAGAGAAAAGTATTACCTGAATATTGTGACAGTCGAAATAAAGCGTTTGTCAAGGCTTGTTACATCAATGCTTGCTTTGTCAAGAATTGACAGCGGAGAACTGAAAATGGTAACTCAGACATTTAATATTTCAGATACGGTTCTCAATACATTCCTTACATTTGAACAAAAGATTGAAGAAAGAAAGATTAATATATTAGGATTGGGAGATAATAAGCCTGTATTTATAGAGGGCGATCCCGATATGATTCACCAGGTTATTTATAATCTTGTGGAGAATGCCGCAAAGTTTACAAATGAAGGCGGAGATATAACGGTAAATGTTGAAGAAAAGGGTAACGACGCTTTTGTTACAATTAAGAACACTGGCGCAGGTATTCCAAAAGAGCAGTTACAGTTTATTTTCGATAGATTTTATAAGACAGATAAATCAAGAAGCCATGATAAAAACGGTATGGGCCTTGGATTGTATATCGTAAAGACTATAATTCAGCTGCATGGCGGAGAGATAAAAGCCGACAGTGTTGAGGGTGAATACACACAGTTCTGGATAAGACTCCCAAAGAAAAAAGAACCGGTAAGAAAACGTGTAGTAAGAGAAAAAGAAACGAAAACCGGTGAGAGACAGGAGGGAAAAGAATGAGTGAGGAGTATAATAATAATATGGATCTTGACAGTGGGATACAGTCTGTTTCACTGGATAATAGAAAAACACAACTAACGCAGAAGGTGGAATTGTCAAGCAAGATTGAAGATACAGCAGATGCATTCTCACCGTATGATAAAGTGCAAAAACCTCAGCCAATCGCTATGGCAGCGACTGAGAAGAAAGCAGTCACAGCTCCGCTGTCGATGTCGCTTGACGGCACACAACAAGGAGTTGCTCAGAAGGTAGAGTTGCAGAAAAATACACCTCAGAATACGCCCGATTACGGAGCAATTCCTCAGCTTAATGACAATTCAGGTGAAAAGGGTGGTTCAAATCCATACAGTTCGCCTGTTATGATGAATGACTATACAGGAGGAATGGCTGTACCGAAACAAAAATTAAGCAGCGGCCTAAAGATATATCTTACTGTTATAATTGGTTTGTGTATTATCTTTTTGGGAGTTTTTGTATATGAGTGTTATCGTGCATATCACCAAAACGGTTTGTTCGGAGGAGATATTGAACGTTTCTTGGATACGGATTATGATTTTAATTTCGCTTTTCCAGAGTCGTCCGATACAGATAGTTCTACCGAAGATGAAACAGACGATAAAAGTGATGACGATGCAAAAGTTTCTACCGACAGCGGTGGGGTGATTAGAAAATCTGCTCCTGAAGAGGACAGCTTATATAACAGTGATTCGGCAAAGTTGTCGGTGAAGGATCAGCCTTCCGATATAGATTCTGCGAATTATTCAGCAAGAACAGCTTATAAAAAAGTTGAGAACTCAGTTGTAAATATCGTAACGTATGCCGATACGGTAGGAGATGAAGGATATAAGACAGGTACAGGTTCGGGAATTATTCTGACAGCAGACGGATATATAGCAACAAATTCTCATGTTGTCAATGATTCAAGAAAAACGCCGACTGAGGTAATTCTGAATAACGGAGAATCTTATGCAGCAAAGATAGTCGGAGTAGACGTAAGAACAGACCTTGCTGTAATAAAGATTGACGCACAAAATCTAACGCCTGTCGGATTTGTGAATTCCGACCAGATCGAAGTAGGTCAGGACGCGATTGCAGTAGGCAGTCCGGGCGGAGTTAAATATTCAAATTCACTTACAAGAGGTTGTGTATCGGCTCTTAACAGAACCGTGAAATCAAATGCGCTTGTACCGTATATTCAGACGGACGCAGCTATCAACCCCGGAAATTCGGGAGGCCCTTTGCTCAACAGTGCAGGTCAGGTGATGGGTATAAATACTATAAAGATTGCCAACAGCGATTATGAGGGAATGGGTTTTGCAATACCTTCAAATACTGTTGTGTCTATTGTGAATGATATTATAAGACAGGGGTATGTTTCGGGCCGTGTAAGAATAGGTATTACAGGTGTGTCTGTGCCGACGGGAACGACAAAAGGCGTGCTTGTAAAGGAAATTGCAGATGACAGCCCTCTGAAAAACACAGACCTTAAGCCGGAGGATATTATCACAGCGATCAATGGTGAAAAAATTGACGGTATGCCGGCACTGTTCTCAGAACTGAGTAAATATATGCCGGGAGATCAGGTTACTATTTCTGCAGTTAGAGTACCGACAAATTCATCTAAATCCGAAAACATAGAAGTATCAATTATTCTTGTTGCCGATAACGGCGAAACTCAAGATTAAAATGCTGAGAATGATGTTAAGTTTTAGATAGTATAGAAGAGATTAGAACAATATATGATGAATATAATTTTACAATGTTCTCAAAGTGAAGTTTACTGATAGTGAAGATTTTATGTTTCTAAGTGGGAAACATAAGTTGTGCATTTATATAAAAATTTAAAATTTTAAAAAAAACTATTGGAATTTTACAAAGAATATAGTAGAATATATTTAGAAGATAAATTTTAGAATTTGGGTGGGATTTATTATGCGTGGAGTAAAAATTGTAAGTAGAACAGAAACTACTAAGATCATTGTAGATGATGAGGCAAGACCAATTCCGATTATTCTTTTCGTTTTCTTTACGATAGTAGCAACTGCTGTTAGTATTCTTGGAATAATCAAAGCAGGTTCACCTGATCCTGCAGATAAAAAAATCGAAATGTTTGCATTCGTATTTGCGTTAGCATTCTTCCTTACAAGTGCTTTATTGTTCACAAGATTTGCACCGTCTGTTACTAAGGAGAGTACATATAAGTTTAAGGTTATTGTTGCCGAAGGTACAGATATGGAAGAATTTTATGAGAAGTATGAGGTTCTTACTCAGAAGGGCCGTGTTTACGAGGTAATCAAAAAAACCGAAGCTGATTAATGATCTTTATGCAGGCAGCCACAGTAAAAATGTGTGTTGCCTGTATTTTTTTGGAGTGATAACACTTGAATGAGGAAATAATATTTACAAAGAGTGAAAACAAAATTGTGATAGACGCTGACGGCTGTCCTGTGGTGAGGGAAGCGGCAAGGATTGCAGCGGAGTTTTCTGTACGGTGTGTGATAGTGTGTGACAGTGCGCACTACTTTGATATTAGTAATGCAGAAACAGTAGTGGTATCGCAGGGTGCGGACGCTGCAGATTTCTATATCGTAAACCATATCACAAAAGGCGATGTAGTTGTAACGCAGGATTACGGGCTTGCGGCGATGTGTCTTGCAAAGAAAGCGTGTGTTATAAATCAGGACGGAAAAATATATTCCGACGAAAACATCAGCGGTCTGCTTGAAAGCCGTGCTGTTGGCAAAAAAATTATGCGTGCAGGAGGCAGGCTGAAAGGTCCGCCGAAACGCAATGAGCAACAAAATGAAAAATTTATAAAAACTATAAGGAGGATTTTTGAGAATGCAGAAGTATGATGCAGTGTTGTTTGATTTAGACGGAACTTTGTGGGACGCAGTACACACAGTGGTAAAAATATGGAATAAAGTCCTTGTATCGGTGGGATTAGAGCCTACAATGAACTATGATGAATTAAGCAAATGTATGGGACTTAGAATAGAACAGATATTTGACAGAGTGATACCATTTGCAACGGAAGAACAGCGTGAACAGATTAAAGAGGGATGTATTCTCACAGAGAATGAATATCTTTCCGAATGTGGAGGAATATTGTATGAAGGCGTAGAAGAAACTCTTGCAAAATTAAAGGAAAAATATAAGCTTTATGTGGTGTCAAATTGTCAGGACGGGTATATACAGGCCTTCTTCAAGGCACACGACCTAAAAAAGTATTTTGACGGCTATGAATGTGCTGGTAGAACTGGTATGTCAAAGGGTGAAAATATCAAACTTGTAGCACAAAGAGAGGGACTGAAGTCACCTGTATATGTGGGAGATACGATCTTTGACTATCAAGCAGCCGAACAGGCAGGCGTACCGTTTATATTCGCAGAATATGGTTTCGGAGAAGTAGAAGATGCACAAATGACTGCAAACTCATTTGTAAGTCTGGCGGATATACTTCTGTGAAGTACAGAATAATGCTGTATTGTAAAAAAATATAAAAAATCACATAGTTATCATAAAACGAACTTGAAAAACACATACAAATATATTAGTATTAAGATGTATTTTTTCGGCAGTATGTGATAATAAAATTGCTTGTCAATATGCACAAAGATAAATAAAAAAGTTTGGAGGGAAATTTGGGGTTATTTTTCTATAAGAGAATTA
>ONAH01000141.1 GCA_900315715.1 uncultured Eubacteriales bacterium | reverse complement strand
GCAGCGCATCGGCACATATGCAGCGGCATATCTTCCCGATATATCAAACTCCACCCGCAGCTACTTTTACAAGAGATTACACAAAATCGGCGAAGACAGCGTTTATGATCTTGTTATCAGGCAGCGAATGTACCTGCAGGATATTATACCGGGTGAGGCTATCGACCTTCTGGGAACAAACGGGCTGGAACCGTATTTCATGGAGAAATATCTAAAAAACTCCATTTGTATTTCTAATTTCACTTCGCAGCTTGATAATGTTCGTATGAAGGACGGTTCTATTGCTCCGAGAGAGTTTGTGTTTTCAATATTATATGCTTATGTAAGGAAGAATTGCTTCTATTCGCCAAAACTGTATACATATCCCGATTACCCTGATGCTTTGAAAAAGGCAGACAAAGCTGTTGCACTGCTTGATTTAGACAGTTTGGTAAGATTTATCAATTACCTCAGACTGTACACAGACAACGAATATTTTCTTGAGCCTCTGAGAAAATCGTCTCACGATTTCAAGTCGGATGAATGGCCTATTATGCTGTATGCCGAAAGTCTTGCGGAAGAGTACGGCTGGAGCAAAAGTGCAGGTTCCGATTGCAGGAAGGACGATCCGGAATGTTCCGAAGAAGAACTTGACGAGGGCGAGAGATACAGGTGTCTGGCAGAAGAGGAGGAATGCGAGGAGGACGAGGATTACGAGGAAGAGTGCTTTGAAGATGACGAGTACGAGGAATATGAATTCGATGCAGATGAATTTGATGTAGATATTGAGAAAGAAAACTTGTATGATCTTTACTATTGATATGTAATGTTGTTTTGCCAGCGCGTTAGTGTTAACGGGCTGGTGGAGAGATAAAACAAGCACTTGCGAAAAAAGTATTGACATTTTTTTGCATAAGTATATAATAAACTAGTAATATTTTACATAAATAGAAAAGAGGTAAACTTATATGGATCAAGCAATTATTAAACTAAAGAACGACTGCAAGTTTCAATCAATTGTTGATAAGTATGAATCCTCTAATATCCTTAATATTATAGGTGATACACTGCTTGAAAGACGTCACACAAAGCTTATTTGTTGGCTTCTTAATCCGAAATCTAATCACGGCTTAGGCGATTATCCTATGAGGTGTTTTATGAACTGTTTAAACGAAATGCTAAACGAGAATATCGATTTTGAAAGTATTGACATCTCAAAGTTTGAAGTTAGGAGTGAAGAGCACATTAGAACAGGATATCCCGATATTGTTTGTAAGTGCGAGGCCTTCTTAATAGTGCTAGAAAACAAGATCAATGCTAATGAGTCAGGAAATCAAACAGACAGGTATTCTGAGTATTATGAAAAAGAATACCCTGATATCAAGAAGCTGTACATCTATCTTAAGCCTGGTTATTCAAATAGTAAACCAATAAACAGTTCTTTTCAAGATATGAATTATCAACAACTTTATGATAATGTTATCCGTCCTTGTATGTATTATGAGGGGTGTCCACCGGAAACGAGAATTGTACTTGATCAGTATACTATTGCTATGTCCTCACCTAAATTGCATAGACCGCTTTTTATAATTATAGATAAGGAACTGACAAGTGATATTGTTAACAATAACAAAGAAGGTTTTGAACGACTGAAGAATATTGTTGAGGAAAATATGGCAGAAGCATCGGAAGAACTCAACTTTTTTGTTGAGTACGGTAGTTACCTTAACACAGTGTTGAGAGTAGCTGAAGAGGATGAAATATCTATTTCTGCGCCGAGAGGAGAAGCGAGTATCGTTCGAATTCTTCAAAGCGGATTTTACAAAATTGACCCTCATCTCATGTTTATAGATGGTGAACCGAGTGAAGATCTTAGAGAGTACTTTGAACGCAGTTCTGAACTTAATATTGAAATACGCAAGAAAACTATTTTAGGAAAAGAAAGAAAGATATCTGAAACCTTTGTTATGCAACTGTGCAAATGCACAATCTCAGATAAATACGGGTGTGTAGTTGGTTATAAAGATACATCGGGAAATACTGTTTGGTATAAGAACGATGATGGGTTCTTGATTGTATTTAACACTTTGCAGAATGCTTCATATAATCTTTTAATGTGGCGTTTGAAGGAAAAGCATGAGGATATTTGTGAGTATATAAAGAATAATAACGCACGTGTGTTATACGATGAGGTTGACACCGCAGCACCGGGCTATAGGAAATGGACTATTATTAGAGCAGCGAAAGAAGAATGCGAAGGAAAAAAACTTAAGATTTTAATGTAACGAACGATACATAAATTCAACAGCCCGCTTTTGAAAAACATTCTTACGGCTGAATATGTCTTCAGTTCTTTTTTAATAACTCCCATGGTTTTGGATTCCATGGGAGTTTGGTTTTTTATTACGCTGGGGGATTGATGGGATACGTTATTCAGAAGGATAATGTATCATGATATCTGTAACAGGCGACTACTCGTGGGAGATTTTACAAGCTGGATCTGAGGCATTTAAATAGCAAAAAAATGATAAAAAGCGGCATTGCGATAATTGGTCATCCGTCATATCCCCCATTTTCCGCCTCGTCCGTGACGTTTTAGAAAAAAAGTGCACCAAAGCAAAAATACGCCTCCCAAAAACCGCATCGTTATGCGATTCTTGGGAGGCTGTCTACTATTCGTACTCTACTGTACCCTGCGTTTTTTCGGTGTTTTCAGGGCTTTTTTGCCCGTTTTCGGGGTGTTTTATCCGCGTTTTCCACCTTATCCGTGACGTTTTCGGAATAAAGTGCACCAAAAGTGCACCAGCGGTGCACATGGCAAGTAAACGCTCAAGGCTGCATTACAAAGCCTCTCAGTGAGGAATATCCAAAAGATCAAGCAGCCTTATGAACG
>ONAH01000007.1 GCA_900315715.1 uncultured Eubacteriales bacterium | reverse complement strand
TTGTCGGATTCAGTCTTAACTTCTTCCTTATAGTCCTCCCAAGCATAATTTGCTTTAAATATCTTAGAAGAACCGCCTATTGAAAGACCTTGAGCCCCATCGCCAGGATAACGCTTGTTTGCATCGTCGTTTCCGTCACTAAACATTGCAAAACCTGATTTTACGCTATCTGCATTACATTTATAAAAACCTGTTGCAGAATCCTTCTCCATCTTAATACCAGGCCACTTTGCATTTTCGCCTTTATCTGTGTAGATGTAGCAGTAAACATTATCCCAGTTGTAAGATGAATTGTCGAAGTAAATGTTTACGCTACCGCCTGATGTGGAAGTATCTGTGCTTGTATCTGTGTTTGTGTCTGTGTTTGTGTCTGTGTCTGTGTTTGTGTCTATAATATCGGAACTGTCATAGATAACAGCAATACCGGTATCGCCGATGTCACCTGAAATAGTAGTTTTTGTTACAGTAAATGTATTACCGCTGATCTCGTCTTTGTATGTACCTTCTTTAGCAAATCCGCCGCCGTTTTCAACATCAACATGACCGTTGCCGTCACCCTTAACGATAACAGCACCGCCGCCTTCACGAGTAATAACGGCACAGTTGTTAGATTTTACATACCAGTCTTTCTTTGTACCCATAGCGTTACGGAAGTGGTTAACAGCTGCAACTTCCTTTGAGAAAGCAGCTGCCGTTTCGCCCTTAACACCATATACAGCTGTATCATGGTTGTTATTGCTGCCCTGACGCGACATATAAAGAGCCTGAGAACCATTACGGCAAGCAATAGCAGCATAAGCCTTGTTAATGATATAAGTATTACATTCCTGAGATTCCATATGGTTGTAGTATGTATCGTGGCTTTCAGCCCAATATACAATACCAGTTGCGGGAACACCATCACCGGTCCAACCGCCGAAACCGTCCATAACACTACCGTTTTTGATTGCATTTCTCATGTTGTTACTGTAACGGTTGTCAGTAACACTCATGTACTTAGTATACTCAGTCATAACAGCAACACCGCTGCCGCCTGGTTCGTCAAGGATTTCTCCGTAGTGATACATACCAGTACCTTCGGTAACTGCTGGCCAGAATTGGCAGTTATCTTCACTTGGCAGTCCAATATGCTTAGCTGCGTCCCAACGGATACCGTCAACACCGTCAGCTTTAAGCTGATCAACATATTTACGAACGTACTGCTGTACAAGAGAATGTTCGGAATTAAGGTCAGGCATACCGATATCACAGTGAGTTACCTGCCAACGGTTACCCCAGTCAACCTTCTTTTGACCATCGCTTGTACCAAAACCAGAGTTATGATAATACTCATCGCCTTTAAGCTCATCTGGAATATTTGAGTGGTTACCGGCAAAGTGGTTTGCAACAACGTCAACTACAACTTTAACGCCATACTTATCAGCCTCAGCACAAAGGTCCTTAAGGTCTTGTTCTGAACCAATATCGTTGCCCGGCCAGAAGTTAATTGGCTGATAGAGCCAGTACCAGTTTCCTTTAGCGTCGTGTGCCTGTATTGGAGATGTCTGAACTGCTGTAAAACCGGCAGCAGCAATGTTTGGAAGTTCTTCTTTGATAGCATTTAGAGGCCAGTTCAGGCAGTGCAAAATATTACCGTTTTTAATATCGCTTGCAAGACCATAATTTGCTTCAGATACTTCTTCTGTAATAACTGCTCCCGAAGTATTATTGGCTTCTGCTGCAGATGCGGTACTCTGAGTAAGAACAACACCTGTTGTAAGCATTGATGCGGCAAGAACTGCACACATCGTTCTTTTAAAATTCATTTTAATTCCTCCTTGTAATTATTTGTCAGACCAGTCTTTCAACTGAAAGCGAACATGAGTTTAGGGAAAGTGTACCAACTTTTACATAATAATTTATAACTCCTGCACAAATTTCAAAGGTTGAATTTAATTAAAAAATAAGTTGTAAGTAAAAAAATATTGTACAAAATCCCCCAACCCTATTAATAATATTATAAAGTTTTCTATTGGCAATGTCAAGAATTAAATGGGTTATATATGTGATATTTTTCTGAAAAATTGGTGTAATTATCTATGCCAGTATTTCCTGTCAAGGCTGCGATACTGAATTGCTTCGGTGATATGTTTAACTTTTATGACATCGCTGCTGTCAAGGTCAGCGATAGTTCTTGCGACTTTCAGGACTTTAGTATATGCACGGGAAGAAAGTCCAAGTTTTTCAAAAGCGTTTTTAAGAATAGTATCTGCACTTTTGTCAAGTGTACAAACCTGTTGCAGCATTCCGGAAGGTATTCTTGCATTACAGTTGATATTGGTATTTTTAAATCTTTCGGTTTGAATTTTTCTTGCGGCATTAACTCTCTTTTGAATTTCCGCAGATGATTCGGAAGGAATTTTTGAAGACAACTCCTCATATTTTACGGCAGGTACTTCAATATGTATATCAATTCTGTCAAGCATGGGGCCTGATACTTTGTTGAGATATCTACGTATTTCGGTAGGAGTACAGGTACATTCCTTAGTGGGATCTCCGAAGTAACCGCACGGGCAAGGGTTCATAGCACAGATCATGCTGACGTTGCACGGATATGTTAAAGTACCGTTTACTCTTGAAATAGTAACTTTGCCGTCCTCCAAAGGCTGACGAAGAGCCTCCATAGTAAGCCTGGAAAACTCAGGCAGTTCGTCAAGGAACAAAACTCCGTTATGTGCAAGAGAAATCTCACCCGGCCTGGGAGTTCTTCCGCCGCCGGTAATACCCATAGGAGAGGCGGAGTGATGAGGTGACCGGAATGGACGTTTATCAATAAGAGAAACTCCTTCCGGAAGAAGACCGGCGATAGAGTAAATTTTAGTAGTTTCGATTGTTTCATCAAAAGTCATGTCGGGAAGAATACCCGGAAGCCTCTGTGCAATCATACTTTTTCCGGATCCAGGAGGCCCTATCAAAAGCACATTATGACTTCCTGCGGCGGCAATTTCCATAGCACGTTTAGTCATAAGCTGACCTTTTACCTGAGAAAAATCCACGGTATAGTCTTGCGGAGAAGTTTTAGTAAGCAGTTCGGGATCGGCTTTGGAAATCTGTTTTCCGCCTGTAAGATGAGAAAAAAGTTCGGGTACGTTTTTTACAGGAAACACGTCGATACCACGAATGACGGCAGCTTCGGCACGATTATCAAAAGGAATGAATATTTTTTTGAATCCTTTATTTTTTGCTTCAATAGTCATTGGCAAAACTCCGTTTACCGGTCTGACAATTCCCGATAAAGAAAGTTCCCCGATAAAAACAGAGTCAACGGTATCTGCGTTAAGCTGAGAAGATGCTTTAAGCAGTGTGATCAGTATTGGAAGATCATACATAGGTCCCTCTTTGCGTATGTCGGCGGGAGCAAGATTAACCGTTATTCTTCCCAAAGGAAAGTCAAAACCGCAATTAATCATAGCGGACTTAACTCTGCCTCTGGACTCCTTGACAGCGATATCTGGAAGTCCGACAACATCAAAAGCTGGAATACCTTTTGCCAAATCAGCCTCAATACTCACGGTAAAAGCCTCAATACCGGAAAGCCCCATACTGGTACAATATTCTATCATAGAAATATCTCCGATCTACTATTTATATATTAATTATATACAAAAAAGAGATGGTGTGCAATACAAATTATAAATAAAATTGCTTTTTTTAAAAAAAGTAAAATTCTATATTCGACAATAAAAGATAATGTTTATTATATATTTACAAATTTTCAATATCAAAGACGAAAATTTTAAATAAAATTTTGTAAAAACTCTTGACACGAAAACGATATTGTAGTATGATACATTATAGAGAAGTAAACTTCGGAGAGGTGATTTAGTGACCGCAGGAGTTTCTCAGGAAAATCCACGTTCAAAACAGGACGAGGTACTTACCGAAATGTTCAGAAACGGTGATCAGACAGCATTTGCAGAACTTGCAAACAAGTACCTGTGGCTAATCCGATCAATAGTGTCAAAGTATAATATATCGGGACTTGACGCTGATGATTTAACGCAGGAAGGAATGCTGGGATTACTTGATGCCGCTAAGACATACAGTGCGGAAAAGGGAGCGAAGTTTCAGACATATGCATCTATTTGTATCAAAAGACGTCTGATAGCTTTGCTGGATCATTCTGCAACAAACAAGAGTAAGTCAATGAATAACTATGTATCAATCGAAAACAGCAGTAAAGAGATTCCGATACAAAACGACAACAGTAATATTAATCCGGAGGATATGTATATATCAGATGAAAATGTTGCCGAAATACACAGGAAGATAAACGAATCTCTATCAAAAAACGAAAAGAGTGTTTTTGATTTATATATAGCTGGGGAAAGCTATAATTCCATTGCACAGACTCTTTCGATGAATATAAAGTCGGTGGATAATGCATTGCAGAGGATACGAAGGAAGCTAAAGAAACAGTTTTCCGATGGTTCCCAATAAACGGGAATTTGGAATATATTATTTTTACACAAAGAAACGAGGTAATTCAAATGTACGAGGACAAGACACTTATTTGCAAGGACTGCGGAAACGAATTTGTATTTACGGCAGGAGAGCAGGAGTTTTATGCTGAAAAGGGCTTTGAGAATGAGCCTCAGAGATGTAAGGCTTGCCGTGATGCAAGAAAGAATGCTTCGAAGCCTGCAAGAGAGCTGTTTGACGCTGTATGTGCAAGATGCGGTGGTCCTGCAAAGGTTCCGTTCAAGCCAAGAGAGGGACGTGACGTGTTCTGCAGTGAGTGTTTCGCAGCTATGAAAGCAGAGCAGGAGTAATTTCCGAGTAGAATAATTTCGTAGGATTTATAGGAAACTGAGCTTTGTTTTGATTGGATTATACTTGTCTGTATTTCGTGGTTTGACAAGCCCGTTACACTAAATAGATACTATGTTTTATTTTGCAAAAAACCGCTCTTGAAATATAGAGCGGTTAATTATTTGGAGGATCAGCTGATGAGAACAGTATTAACAAATATATTATATGCATTATCAGCTCTGATAGTTTTGATTTGTGTTGTATTAATGTGTGCAGATAAGCCTATATCTGAATATATGCATAAAAATGTGACCGGTGAGCTTGACCGTAATAGTATATTGTCAGATAACGATACTGATGATAGCGATACAGAAACAGACATTGAAGTATCTCAGATTGAGAAAGATGATACAGAGATTAAACCTAAAGCAGAAGCTGGTGTGGATTATAAAAAAGTTGTGAAGAACTATAACAATAAAACATTGAAAAATGTTTTGATAATATACAGCACACCAGATAAAACAAAGATGAAAAAAATTAGTGATATTGATACAGTCAACGAAATAGGACGTTATATATCAGAGTTTGATATAGGGGAAACAGTTTCGTCAGAACAGATAAACTATGATAATTATCAATACGAACGCATATCTCATGCAGAGTTGTCATTTTCTGATAATTTAAGCTATTCGGCAGGAAAACTTGTATTTGATAAGGATTGCTTGGCAGAAAGTAATGATAATGGAAGAATTATATGTTATCATAAAGTGGAAAACGCAGATTCTTTTTGGGATTACATAGATAAACTGACTGAAGAATAAAAAACGTCGGAGTGTTAAAAAAGCTCCGACGTGATTTTTTTATACAGTTTTTCTCATAAAAATGTGTGGACAAAATTCATCATAATACATTTCGCCCTCTTCGGTGTAGCCGAGCTTTTTATAGAAATCAGAAACACGGCATTGTGCGGATACACCTATGTTTTTTCCGCCTATGCTCTTGATGTAATTTTCAGCTTCAACCATAATCATTGAACCCAAGTGTTTTGAGCGGTACTGCTTAACAACGGCAACTCTGCCGATAATGTATGCTTTTCTTTCATTGTCGTAGAAGATACGGCAAGTTGCTACGGGTACAATGTCATCGTACATTACAAAATGTACAGCCTTATCGTCTTTGTCATCAAACTCAACGTCAAAACCCTGTTCATCAATGAAAACAGAAAGACGAATGGTTTTTGCTTCTTCAGGAAGATACGAATATTGTTTTGTTATCATAAAAGCTCACCCCATTTTCCCAAACACCTGCCAAATCGGAGAGAAATCCGACTTGAAAGGTGTTTTAATTACTTGATGTATATTATTTCAGAGCATCAATAGCTGCAAGGATCATAGCGATTTTTTCTTTCTCCTTTGCTGCCTGGCCTCTGATTTTTTCTATGACCTTTTCAGGAGCTTTTGACATAAAGCCGGCGTTGTTAAGTTTGCCTTCGTCCTGAGCGAGCAGTTTTTTTGTAACTTCAAGCTCTTTGTTAAGTCTCTTTAATTCAGCGGCCTTGTCAACGAGTTCGTCCATAGGAATGTATATTTTAGCGTCTGCCGTTACTACTGTTACAGCACCGTCGATGTTAAATTCTTCGCCAACTTCTACTTCGCTTGCAGAAGCAAGCTTCACGATAAACTTAGCACCGCTCTTAAATGTATCTGCAAACTGAGATGCAACAAATACCTTTGCTTTTCTTGACGGCGGTACATTCATTTCGGAACGTCTGTTGCGGATACTTTTAACAGCGTCCATAATTCTTGTCATTTCTAAGGAAGCTTCAGTAAAGTTCAGGCTTTCATCATACTCAGGAAAACTCTGAAGCATGATTGTTTCACCGTCGTGAGGTATAGTCTGCCAGATTTCTTCTGTGATAAACGGCATGAACGGGTGAAGCAGTCTGAGTGCTTTTTCGAGTACCCAAACAAGAACCTGTCTTGCGTTCTGAGCAGATTTGCCCTCACTCTGTAAGCGTGCCTTAGCAAGTTCGATATACCAGTCGCAGTAGCAGTCCCAGATGAAGTCATATACCTTTGAAACGGCAATACCAAGCTCAAACTTATCAAGGTTTTCGGCAACTTCCTTAGCAGTTTGGTTAAGAGTGCTGATAATCCACTTGTCCTCTGTTTCAAGTTCATCAGGAAGTTTGTTTTCAACATTGAAGTCGTCGATGTTCATGTGAACGAAACGGCTTGCATTCCAAAGCTTGTTAGCGAAATTTCTGCTTGCAGTCATTTTCTCCTCAGAGTAACGCATATCGCTGCCCGGAGCGTTACCTGTAATAAGAGTAAGTCTGAGAGCGTCAGCACCGAACTGAGAGATCACCTCAAGCGGATCAATACCGTTGCCTAAAGATTTACTCATTTTTCTGCCCTGTGAGTCACGAATAAGTCCGTGAATGAGAACAGTCTTAAACGGAACCTCACCAACGTGTTCAATACCGCTGAACATCATACGCATTACCCAGAACGGGATAATGTCATAACCTGTAACGAGAACGCTGGTGGGATAGAAGTATTCCATTTCAGGAGTTTTCTCAGGCCAGCCGAGCGTACTAAAAGGCCACAAAGCAGAAGAGAACCAAGTATCAAGAGTATCTGGATCCTGACGCATAGGCTTTCCGCACTTCGGGCAAACAGCGGAATTATCCTTAGTAACAGTAAGCTCATCGCAGTCATCGCAGTAGAAAGCAGGAATCTGATGTCCCCACCAGAGCTGACGGGAGATACACCAGTCACGGATGTTTTCAAGCCAGTGGAAGTATGTTTTCTCAAAATGAGGAGGAACAAACTGAGTATCGTCGTTCTTAACAGCGTCAATAGCTGGGCCTGCAAGAGGTTTCATTTTTACAAACCACTGTTTAGATACTCTTGGCTCAACAGTAGTTGAACAGCGGTAGCAAGTACCGACGTTATGTGAGTAGTCCTCTATTTTAACGAGGGCGCCTTCTGCTTCAAGATCCTCAACGATAGCTTTTCTTGCTTCGTATCTGTCCATGCCTGCATATTTCGGGTAGTCGTCTGTAATTTTAGCGTCGTCCGTCATTACATTAATAACGGGGAGATTGTGTCTTAATCCAACCTCAAAGTCGTTAGGGTCGTGTGCAGGGGTAATTTTTACAACGCCTGTACCGAAATCCATTTCAACATACTCATCGGCAACTATCGGAATTTCTCTGTGTACGATAGGAAGAATAAGCGTCTTGCCTACCAAATCCTTATATCTTTCATCATTGGGGTTTACGGCAACTGCAGTATCTCCGAGTAAGGTTTCCGGTCTTGTTGTAGCAAGATTGATGTAGCCTGAGCCGTCCTTTAACGGATATCTGAGATGCCAGAAATGACCTGCCTGCTCCTCATACTCAACCTCTGCGTCTGAGATAGAAGTTAGACACTTCGGACACCAGTTGATAATACGTTCACCACGGTAGATAAGACCTTTTTCGTAAAGACGAACAAAAACTTCTTTAACAGCCTTATTGCAGCCTTCGTCCATAGTAAAGCGTTCGCGCTCCCAGTCTGCCGAAGAACCGATTTTGCGAAGCTGTTTTACGATACGTCCGCCGTACTCTTTTTTCCACTCCCAAGCACGTTCAAGGAATTTTTCACGACCGATATCTTCTTTTGAGATACCCTCCTTGCGCATAGCCTCAACAATTTTAGCCTCTGTTGCGATAGAAGCGTGATCCGTACCGGGAAGCCACAAAGCACTGTAACCCTGCATTCTTTTAAATCTGATTAAAATATCCTGCAAAGTATTGTCAAGTGCGTGACCCATGTGAAGCTGACCTGTGATGTTCGGCGGTGGCATAACGATAGTGTAGGGCTTTTTGTCCTTATCAATCTCAGCGTGGAAAAAGCCGTTATTCATCCAAAAGTCATAAATTCTGTTTTCAAATTGAGCAGGCTCATAAGCCTTAGCAAGCTCTTTAGCCATAATTCTAAACCTCCATAAATTTTGATTATCCTAAACGCTTTCATTATATTATCTCATTCGAGGGGGATTTTGTCAATAGAGAATGCAGAAACAAATTAACTGCAGGATATTTCGTGAATAATAGAATACAAAAAGCATTTTTTGTTGCATTGACATCTTGAAAATAAGCAATTATACTATAATTGTTAAAGAAAACCCGAGGTGAGAATAAACTATGTCATTTGTACATCTTCATTTGCATAGCGAGTACAGTTTGCTTGACGGTGCATGCAGGCTGCCGAAGCTTTTATCCTCAGTAAAGGAAAAAGGGCAGACAGCGGTTGCCGTAACAGACCACGGAAATATGTTTGCGGCTATTGAGTTTTACAGCAAAGCAAAGGAAATGGGGATTAAGCCTATCATAGGCTGTGAAGCTTATGTATCAGCACGATCAAGGTTTGATAAGGAAAACGCTCTTGATTCAAAAAACTATCATGTAATACTCCTGTGCAAGAATAATACAGGCTATCAAAACCTGATGAAAATGATATCGCAGGCATGGACAGAGGGCTTTTACCGCAAGCCAAGGATAGACCATGAATTACTTGAAAAATATCACGACGGTATAATATGTCTGTCGGCATGCCTTGCAGGTGAGATACCGAGTGCGATAAATGACGGAGAAAAAGAAAAAGCATATACACTAGCCAGGTACTATAAGAGTATATTCGGCAGTGATTTTTATTTTGAGCTTCAAAACCACTCTTTGCCTGAACAGCAAAAAGTAAACCGTGTACTGACAGAAATGTCACGAGACCTTGATATACCGCTAGCAGCAACAAACGATTGCCATTATGTTGACAGAAAAGACGCAGTAGTTCAGGATATTCTGATGTGCATACAGACAGGCAGAACACTATCGGAAACAGATCGAATGAAGTTTCCTTCTGATGAGTTTTACATAAAGACAGAGAGTGAAATGAGAGAGCTTTTTCCGGATAATCCTGATGCGATAGAAAACACCGCAAAGATTGCGGATATGTGTAATGTAGAGATAGAGTTCGGAAAACTTAAGCTGCCGCATTTTGAAGTGCCGAACAATGAGGATCACTATGAGTATTTTCGCCGTCAGTGTTATGAAGGTCTTTACAAAAAATACGGAAAAACTCCCAACGCAGACACTGTAAAGCGACTGGATTATGAGCTTGACGTAATAAATAATATGGGCTTTGTAGATTACTATCTGATAGTTAATGACTACGTACAGTACGCAAAGTCAAGGGATATTCCCGTAGGGCCGGGCAGAGGTTCCGGAGCAGGAAGTCTGTGTGCGTACTGCATAGGGATAACCGATATAGATCCGATGAAATACGATTTGCTCTTTGAAAGGTTTTTAAACCCGGAGCGTGTCAGTATGCCGGATTTTGATATAGATTTCTGTACAGCAAGACGCCAGGAGGTTATAGATTATGTTGTAAGAAAGTACGGATCAGATCATGTATCGCAGATAATTGCCTTTGATACAATGGCCGCAAAAGGAGCAGTGCGTGACGTAGGGCGTGTAATGGGAATGTCATACTCACAGGTAGATTCGGTAACAAAGCTTATACCGCCCGACTTTAACATTACGCTTGAAAAAGCATTACAGCAATCTCTGCCGCTAAAAAAACTATATGATACAGACCAAAACGTAAAACAGCTTGTTGATAATGCGCGTTCGATTGAGGGTATGCCAAGACACACTTCTAAACATGCAGCAGGTGTAGTAATAACGAGAGATCCTGTAAACAGTTATGTTCCGCTTGCAAAGAATGACGACGCAGTAGTTACACAATATACAATGACAGGACTGGGCGATCTTGGATTGTTGAAGATGGATTTTCTTGGACTTCGCAACCTCACGGTGTTGTATAATGCGAAGAAGATGATAAGAGAAGTTGATCCGT
Organism: uncultured Eubacteriales bacterium; assembly: GCA_900315715.1. Taxonomy (GTDB): domain Bacteria; phylum Bacillota; class Clostridia; order Oscillospirales; family Acutalibacteraceae; genus RUG592. The sequence continues at coordinate 3,083 of ONAH01000007.1, read as the reverse complement.
ACTTTAGCGATGATATGATAGATTATGAAGAAAAAGAAGTATATGAAATGATCTCCGCAGGATATACAGACGGCGTGTTTCAGTTTGAGTCATCGGGTATGAAAAATGTTATAGTACAGATGAAACCGGAGAGTATAGAGGATCTCACAGCGGCTTTGGCATTGTATCGTCCCGGACCAATGGAATCTATACCTAAGTATCTGGAGTACAGACATAATCCACAAAAGATTCGTTACAAGCATCCTTTGTTAAAAGATATATTAGAAGTCACATACGGTTGCATAGTGTATCAGGAGCAGGTTATGCAGATATTTAGAACGCTTGCGGGATATTCGCTTGGTCGTGCGGATATTGTACGACGGGCAATGTCAAAAAAGAAAAAAGACGCTATGGAACATGAACGCAATATATTTATAAACGGACTTGCAGACGATAACGGAAATGTTACTGTTGACGGCTGTTTGAGAAGAGGAATAGACGAAAAGACAGCCGTAGAAATATTCAACGAAATGGAAAGTTTTGCGTCATATGCGTTCAACAAATCGCACGCAGCTGCATATGCCAAAATATCGTACATAACAGCATGGTACAAATATCATTATCCGAAAGAATATATGTCGGCGCTAATCACAAGCCTGCTTGACAGTACGGAAAAAATACATCGCTATACAGCAGATTGCATGAGAATGGGAATAAAAGTTTTGCCGCCTCATGTAAACAGAAGTTTTGCGGGATTTACACCAGAGGGCGACAATATTAGATTCGGACTGTTGGGAATAAAGAACGTAGGCATAAATTTTATTAATGCAATAGTGCGTGAACGTGAAAACGGAGAATACAGATCGGTAATGGATTTTGCAGGCAGAATTTACGGGAACGGGCTTAATTCACGTGCGTTTGAAAGTCTTGTTAAGGCAGGGGCATTGGACGGACTGGAATTCAACAGACGACAGCTTTTGATGGGAGCACGAATGATACTTGACAGTGTTGAGTCTGACAGAAAGTATGCACTTGCAGGACAATTGTCTTTTTTTGATAACGGAGAAGAAACAGGTTTAGAACTTAAACCGATGAAAGATTTTACGTTTATGGAAAAGCTCAATATGGAGCGTGAACTAACGGGGATATATCTGTCAGGACATCCGCTTGACGAATATATGCCATATATAAATTCGATAAACATAGACAGGATAGCAGATATAATAGATAAACACGGCAAGCATAAGGTAAGAGTGGTCGTGATAATAAACAAGATAACCTCAGCATTGACAAAAAAGCATGAGATGATGAACATTATGCAAGTATCTGATATGACAGGCGAAATGACAATGATAATATTTCCGAAAGAACTTGTTCGATATAATGCGATATGTACGGAAGGAACGGTTACAGAGGTTGTAGCAGATGCTAACGTAGTGGAGGACGAAGAGCCGAAGCTTATTTGCAGAACGATGCGTGTTTGTCCAAAGAGTCCCCATGAAGCGCCGCTTGAGTCAGAGAATACTGCAAAGAAAAACCCAAAGCGGCTGTATTTGAGAATGTCGTCAAGGAAATCAAAGGTCAAAGATTACGTAGATAAGCTGCTTGCGGTGTTTGACGGAGGATTTCCTGTATCGTATTATTATTCAGATGAAAAAGAATATGAGCATTTGCCGCGATCAAGAGGCGTAATGCTAAATGATGTAATGATAGACGAACTCAAAAGAGTGCTGGGAGATGATTCAGTGGTGCTGAAATGAAATAGAGGAGAGTATTTAAAAGAAAAAATCCGATAAAATACGAATTTCATCTTGTTATTTTATCGCATATGTATTATAATGTTAATGATTGGAATATAAAGGAGGACTTTTTATGTCAGAGAAAGCCATTGCAGTATTGACAAGCGGCGGCGACGCCCCGGGAATGAATGCTGCTGTAAGATCCGTGGTCAGAACAGGCATTTCAAAGGGTATGAAAGTTTACGGTGTATATCGTGGATATAACGGACTTCTCTCAGGAGATGTCAAGGAACTGAACCTCAGAAGCGTTTCAGATATAATACACAGAGGCGGTACTGTATTATATACAGCAAGAAGCCCCGAATATAATACACCTGAGGGAGTTAAGAAAGCAGCAGAGTTTTGCCGTAAGCTTGGAGTATCAGGTGTTGTTGTAATAGGCGGAGACGGATCTTTCAGAGGAGCAAGAGATCTTACAGGAGAGGGAATCCCCTGTGTAGGAATTCCCGGAACAATAGATAATGATATTGCTTGCAGCGAATATACAGTAGGATTCGATACTGCTATGAATACAGCTATGGAAATGGTCGATAAGATCCGTGATACAGCACAGTCGCATGACCGCTGTTCGGTAGTAGAAGTAATGGGCAGACGCTGCGGAGATATTGCTTTGCAGACAGGTATTGCGGTAGGAGCTGCTGCAATATTGGTACCGGAAGTTGAGTACGATCTGGAAAGAGATGTTATTGCAAGAATACTTGAAAACCAAAACACAGGTAAGAAGCATTTTATAATTGTAGTAGCAGAAGGCGTAGGCAAGGTAAATGAGATTGCTACATATATCCAGACAAGAACGGGTATAGAGTCCAGAGCTACAATACTTGGACACGTACAGAGAGGCGGCTCTCCGACGTTACGTGACAGAGTAGTTGCAAGTGCGATGGGACATAAGGCTGTTTCTTTGCTTGAAGAGGGTATAGGAAACAGGGTTGTAGCAATGAAAAACGGCGTTATTGTTGACTACGATATTACAGAAGCACTCAATATGGAAAGAGTTTTCGATAAGAAGCTGTATGAGATTGCTCATACGATTTCTATATAATGGAAAAATGCATAAAAAACCGTGTTAAAATTTAAGCATAGCTATTAATATTTCATTTACAAATTTAAAATCAAAAAAAATATTTAAATAATTGTAAACTTTTTTTAAAATAGGTGTTGCATTTTTTTTACGAGTGATGTATAATGTAGATACTGATATATGCCTTCGAAAAGGCGGACTTTATTAACAGGAGGAATACTATTATGAATAAGAAGTTTATCAGTGTTATTATGGCTGCTATCCTTGCTGTTTCTTCAGCTGCT
>ONAH01000150.1 GCA_900315715.1 uncultured Eubacteriales bacterium | reverse complement strand
CATAGCTAATACATAACATTCCAAAACATTAAGTTGTTTTACATTCTCTCCTAAAAGACGGTTAGAATAATCCAGTACATCTAAGCTGTGTAATAAGGAATGATCTGTAAAATCAGGAAACCAAGATAAAAATGAATCCAACATATTTTGCAGCACTATTGTACTGTCCTTCATTCTTATGTGTAGATCCGGTGCTTCATCTTTAAGTTTTTTTTCAACCAAAAAGTCGTTGGTATTATTGTATTTCATATTCTATCTTTCTCTTTCAATAAAGATTGCTGAGACAGCAAATTTGGTTGATAAAAAACTAATCTAATCCGATTTCCAGAGAACTCACTTGAAAAATTAGTTTGTGCAGATGGGACAGTGTATGATCGATACGAAGCTGCCTCAATTCATCTTTGCCAATATTAAAAACACTGATAAGGTAGAGAAACCGCACATATGCTACAATTTTGATTTTATTCTCTGCTTCTGACAGTGTTTCACTGCAGCGGTTGTCAAAATAATAATACATTGTCTTTTCCCAGATGTTATCACATAATTCTTTAGACAGACCGAGAAAAACATCAGTATTATTTGGTTCGTCTTCGTTAAACAATTTATATGTGATGAATACCCCCATAAGATCAAAGACGGGATCACCAACGCTCAAAGTATCCATATCAATAAGTAAAGGTTCACCTTCGCTGTACATTACATTTTTCATTTGGATATCGCCATGGATAATATGTAAACTATCAGGCAATGAGTCAAAAAGATAAAACAAACGATTATAAATATCCTCCGAAAGAATATTACGCAAAGCATCTAAATACCCCAAAAAAACGTTTTTAGCCTGTGGTAACTCCCCACGATTTACTTCAACTGAATGTACTTGCCTAATAAAATAGGCATATTGACGGACAATATCATCGAAATGATTGGTATTATTAATTAGTAAATCATTAAAAGTTGTTGCCTTTAACAACTCAAAGACAGCGCCGTATTTGTCTCCAACTTTGACGATATCGAATGATATGGCTGTTGGAATTCCTTTTAGAAAAGCTTGTTTTGCTCTTTTTTGCTCGTTTTCAATCATAGGAAGACTATCGGGTGATTCATAGACTTTAACAATGGTGTCCTCATCCACACGGTACACAGTACCCATAGCACCGCGTCCTAAGATTTCACAGTTATCGATACTAAGCTCTCTGAGCTTTTTTTTCACACACAGAATCTCAGTAAACCCGGTCATATAAAATATCTCATAGATCTCAGAAGTAACATTTTGAACCGTTAGAGGATTGCGTAATTTTTTTGACAAACGTAGCAAAACACGAAGACCTGCGCTGGAAATATAAATCAGATTTTCTACATCAAGTATAATAGTTTTTTCTGGATTCTCTGCTAATACTTTATCAAGTTCCTGTTGTAATTGCGTTGCATTATCAGAATTGATTCTACCATCTAAATAAATAATAACGTTACTATTTTTCTTTTTTATGTACATGTTTACAACTCCAAGTAAATGAATAAATAATTACTGTTAAATGTATTGACATAGCGAATCTCCTTTGCAAGATTCATCACCATTCTAATACCAATATTCTTATCGGGGTCATCCGATCGGTGAATTTTATAGTATTTCATGGGATCAAAGGCTTCGCAGTAATCTCTTAAGCTCAAGCACACTTTGTTTTGATCTACATAAAGTCGGTAATCTACACATATACCATTTTTGTTTCTGGGTGTACCGTGTCTAACAATGTTTCCTGCCATTTCTTCTACAAAAAGGGACATCAGGTATGCACCACGTTTATCGACGTGATGTGCAAGACAGAAATCTGAAGCTCTTTTGCTTTCTCTCACAACATCTTGCATTGTTTTAATTCTGACGTTCAAATTATCTTCCGCACTTCCGCCAAATCCAGAAGGAAGGAACATATAGTCTTCCAAGCGTTTAGGGATTTCTTTTTTTCTGAAACAAAGAACGATAAACATTATCAGAATTAGCAAAAGTTTTCCGACAGCAACTGAAGCCATGATTCCCTTTGAGCCGAACACAATACCAAGAATGGCGGCCATAGTGACGGGAATAAATAGACGCTCTGCAAAACACATAATATTTACCATTTTTCTATTTTGTATTCCCTGCAAATAATCCTGATACGCCTCACTTATTGCATCCGGTCCAAGTCCAAGAGCCATACAACGAATACTGAAAACTGACAAGGCAATTACCTCCGGATCATCTGTATAGATCCGGGATAGCAGCGGTGCCGTAAAGAACAGCAATACGCCGAAAACAGCAGCAAATAATAAACACAGTTTCATAGCATAGGCAAAAACCCTTTTTAGACCTTCTTTATCAGAGGCACCATAATACATTGAAGAGATTGTCAGAAGTGTTCTGCCGATGCCAATGCTAAAACAAAACATAAGCATATTCAGGTCACTCTGCATACCCTTTGCAGCGATAGCGGCGGTGGTTACGGCAACAAAAAGATTAATTCGGTTTGTTGCTAAATCTCTGAGGATAGTAGCAAGCTTTTTTACAAAAGAAAGGGAACCGTTTTTTGTAATATCTTTGAGATGAGAAAATGTTAGCGACTTAAGAGAGAAGCGAAAATAACCATCACGTCGAATAAAATGAAGCATCAGAACAATTAACTGTAACCACATAGCGATTGATGTAGCCAAACCCATGCCGAAGACACCTCCATGAAAAAACAGTACATTAAAGAGATCGCCGGCAATATCTACGATACACAAGACTGATGCAGACAAAGAAACCAGTTTTTTTCCGTTATCCATTACAAGAAAAGGGCTTAGAATCTGAACTAAAATAACAGCTGGAATACCAATTAAATAACCTCTCAAATAGCTAAGCATATAGCCGTAAAGTTCCGGGCGTTTGTTTACAGAAACACCGCAGATATAAAAAAGAAAACTTGGGAAAAAAATGCTTAAAATCACAAAAACAGCAGCAATTCCCAATCCAAAAAGAACAGAAAAGGAAAACACGGCATCAGCCTCATCACGTTTTCCGGTTCCCACTTTATGAGAGCAGACAATTTGACCGCCGATAGAAATGAAACTTGCAAAAAGAAATACAATGTTTACCAGTGGTCCCATTAATGAAACTGCTGAATAAGCATCCGCACTAAGGAAACGGCTGGTGACTACACCATCAATAATGTTTGCTACTACTCCTGTGATTTGAGAAAAGATCATTACGATAGCAGCCGGCAAGAACATACAGGCAATAACATCATTCTGTCTTTCTTTCATCAAATTCGTCCCCACTTCCATAAGTTTAACAAAGGATCAGTAAATATAAATCGTAAAGATTTAGCTTGAAAGTAATTATTGAATAATCAAATGTAATAATACTGTGATTATATATTTTTTAAGGTTTTACTGATGTGCAAAAATTAACTTCTTAAATAAAAACAATTTAGCAAGCTAAAAATTGTAACTGATTTATTCAATTCTTAACATTCTATTGTATTAAATAATCTTTTAACCAATAGTATAACATAATCGAACATAGAAGTCAACTTTTCACCCTATATGATGGAAGATTATGAAATAATAACTAACCAAGTTTATCTATACTATCGTGTTTCATAAAATTTATGTTACAACAGCAGAGCCTAAATACTCATTATAACAGTTTTTTTCTGTACGAAGATATCCACAGGCTTTGTCCACTTAAAGCGGCATTGAATATTATTAACCACATGTGAATTATTTTGATAAACACCTATTATATTTGAAAGTGTGGGTAGAAAAACACGATGGATATATATAAGGCGGCAACGAAAATGTAAGTATAAATAGATTAAAGAACAAAGAAATAACATCTATGTAGAATTATTATAGAATAAATGTTGACAACAAAATAACAAAATGATATAATAAATTCAAGTAAAAATTGCAATGGCGCTTTCCTTTTTTCAGGGTAAGCGTCTTTTTTGTCGATATAGGAGGCATGAATTGTGCTAAAAGAAACGATGTATTCTGCATTCGAAGAAAACAATAATATTTCACCTGCATATATGGAAAAGTTCGGAGTAAAAAGAGGACTAAGAAATGCTGACGGAACAGGTGTAATGGCAGGTGTTACAAATATATGTAACGTTCATGGATATGTAGTTGACGATGGAGAAAAGAAACCGATAGAAGGTAATCTGATTTTCAGGGGATACAACATAAGAGATATTATTGATAATGTGATGGCAGAGGAGCGCTTTGGCTTTGAAGAAATTGCATTTTTGTTGCTGACAGGCAGACTTCCGAGTAAGAGCGAGTTTGAGGAGTTTACATTGCTGTTGTCAGATAATCGTACACTTCCTGATTCATTTTTTGAGGATATGATACTTAAAGCACCTTCGAGAAATATAATGAATAAGATGGCAAGATCGACGCTTGCACTGTATTCATACGATAGTGATCCTGAGGTTAGCACCGCAGAACACGAGATAGATACTGCTGTATCGCTCATAGCCAAAATGCCTGTGATTATGATTTGTGCTTATGAAACGAAAAAACGTTTTTTCAATAACGAATCCATGATAATGCACCCGTTGATAAAGGGACAATCCACCGCAGAAAATATATTGTCAACATTGAGACTTGACAGAAAATTTACATATGATGAAGCAAAGCTTCTTGACTTAATGCTTATGCTCCATGCAGAACATGGCGGAGGTAATAACTCAACATTTACTTGTCGTGTGATAACATCATCTGGTACAGATCCTTATTCAGCATATGCAGCTGCGATAAGCTCTCTGAAAGGTTCAAGGCACGGCGGTGCAAATCATAAGGTTGTGGAAATGCATGATTACATAAAAAGCAACGTTGAAAAATGGAATGATGATGATGAGATTGCCAACTGTCTTGGAAGGATAATTAAAAAAGAAGCAGGAGACGGCAGTGGGTTGATATATGGTATGGGACATGCTGTATATACTCTTTCAGATCCACGCGCTGTTATCCTCAAAGAATATGCAGGAAAGATGGCGACCGGTACAGAATTCGAGAAAGAGTTTCATTTGCTTGAATCGATTGAGCGACTTACTCCTATTGTCTTCAAAGAGATAAAACATAACTCAAAGGCAATGTGTGCTAACATAGATATGTACAGCGGATTTGTGTATAGAATGCTTGGTATTCCCGAAGATTTATTTACGCCATTGTTTGCTGTTTCACGAATGGCAGGTTGGTGTGCACACAGATTTGAAGAAATAAACAGCGGAAAACGTATTATAAGACCTGCATACAAGTCTATATCTCAGCAAAAGAAATATATAAGTATTGATAATAGATAATATTAAAGATTATCAGTTATTATTATCATATATTAGTGTTCATTTAAATATAATCTGGTATGTAATAAACACTTGGCTTTTTTTGTCGGGTGTTTATTTTTGTGTGTTTAAAGAGTTGGGGATAAATGTGCAATATTGCCTATATTATGTAAAAACGACTACAATAATGTGGATCACATTGTAGCCGCAAAAAAATTGAATAGATTATGAATTTGGAATTGTATGTATTGGTACAAAATATGAAAGAGAAAAGTCAACCTGTGGATCTTCCATATTATAATAGTTTTGATCTTTTTTATACTTTATAGTTGAGGTAATTTTTCCATAACCATTATTCACAAATAATGTTGAGAGTGTATGCTTTTCATCATCTTTTAATCCACCACTAATAATATTTCTTTCATAAAAGCAGTATCCATTTTTCAATGCTTTATTCTTTGTGGAAACATTGCAGTAATATAGAAATTGACTCTGATCAAAATTTCCGGATTTTTCAATACCAATATTACCCTTCTCAAATTCATTGTCATTTATTACAATTGACGGGATAAAGAAAAGAGGTTCGATGTATAGAGATTCATCACATTTAGTGTTTAACGGAATAATAAAACTATTTTTACTTAAGACACTGTGAGATGTCTCTCCTGTAACAATATTGTACGAATTAAATAGAGTTTCAAAGGTAGAAGCGTTGTGAATATTGTAGATGATGATTCCTGTTTCCGCAGTTTTCAATGATATCTCCACAGATTCAATTTCGCAGTATGTACTGTCATTCTCGTTTACATATTTAGTATTTATCTGAAAACCGGATAAGTCTGATTCTTGAAGTGTATAGCCGTTCATATATCCAATAACTCTCAAATTTGATGTGTCTGTATTAATGTCATTGGTGTAAAAACATCCTTTACCGCCATCCATTAAGGCGAAAATTTCATTTCCAATAACATTTTCAGAACCATGTACACCGCTTTCTAAAATGCCCACGAAAGGAGTAGTTGTGGACGAAGTGATATAACCGGTGTAATATCCATTTGTTGTTCGTGTGTTGGCATCAATCTGTCCAATTTTTAAATCGAACACGTTCCCGTTCTCAATTTTATATCCTACAAAGGCTAGAAGGGCTATTAATGACGTTACAAGAATAATGAAAAGAGTTCTAAATAGAACAATTCTATTCACTTTTTCTTTAGATGATGCTTTACCCTTGACGGATTCAGAATAGTCTTGATCATGCTCACGAATATTAAAAGATTTCAATAAAAACACCGCCTTATAATATTTTTATGGTATATTATAACATCGGTATGTTAGCTTGTCAATTAGAATTATAAAATAAAATAAATAATCAATATAAATATTATAAATTACATAATAATATAAATAAAAATATAAATATTCGCTATCCCAAAAATTTCAGTGATGAGCATACGCTACAAAAATGATAACAAATGTGTTTTATTATGAAATGTGTTTTTTATTAGAATTGTAAACTTGTATATATTTGCGATGCTTTACCTATGTTTCTCACATCTTTGTGGATGTAAGTGTATTACTGTACAAATAATAGCATCTGTGCCTGGTTAATTATAGTAACAGGAGTCAAATACTACCACATTATAGAAATATTACTCAGATCAAAATAACTCGATGTTTTTTTGATTGCATTGAAAAGTTTGTTTTTTCTATGCTATAATCTTATCAAGTGATTATCAAAACAGAGAGGAACAAAAATATGAATGACGTAGTAAAAGAAGCATT
>ONAH01000140.1 GCA_900315715.1 uncultured Eubacteriales bacterium | reverse complement strand
TTTTTTTATAAAAGCATAATATAAAATTTTACAAAATCTGAGAATAAAATACCTCTTTCATATTAAATAGTGAAAAATTGACAAGGTAATTTTTATTATTCTAACAAAGAACAAAAAACAGCCGTTATACAAGTATAATACAGTATGGATATCAGTATGTGTAAGTATGCTTAGTAGAGAAAACACATTCATACAATAATGATTTGGAGGTTATCCAATGAAAATAGGTCTTGACATAGGTTCAACAACTATTAAATGCGTTGTTCTTGATGAGAATAACAAATTTCTATATTCAACATATGAAAGACATTATTCACAAATTACTCAGAAAATCGGGGAGATATTGAAGAGGATAAGGCTGAATGTAAAGGGCGCAGATAAAGCGTGTGTAGCGTTATCCGGTTCTGCGGGAATGGGCGTTGCAGAGAACTGCGGACTTGATTTTATTCAGGAAGTATATGCGACAAGAGTTGCCGTAAACACTTTTCTGCCGGGAACTGATGTAGTTATCGAACTGGGAGGAGAGGACGCAAAAATACTGTTCCTGTCGGGCGGTATGGAGGTCAGAATGAACGGAACATGTGCGGGTGGTACAGGTGCGTTCATAGACCAGATGGCAACTTTGCTGAATGTTGAGATAGACCAGTTTAATGCGTTGGCTTCGCAGTATGAAAAAACATATACGATAGCATCACGCTGCGGAGTATTTGCAAAGACAGATATTCAGCCGCTGCTAAATCAGGGCGCAAGAAAGAGCGATATTGCACAGAGTATTTTTGCCGCAGTTGTAAATCAGACAGTAGCAGGACTTGCACAAGGCAGAGAGATTGAGGGAAATGTAGTATATCTTGGCGGCCCGCTAACGTTTATGTCACAGTTAAGACAGCAGTTTGACAAAGCGCTGGATACAAAAGGAACATGCCCTGAAAACTCATTGTACTATGTAGCGGCAGGTGCGGCGCTTTGTGCGGATAACACAATAGATTTTACAGATGTAATAAATAAGGTAACACATTACTCCGGCAGCGGAAACTTCGCATTTAATCAGCCTTTGTTTAAGGATAAGAAGGAGTATGAGGAGTTTGTGTCCCGCCATAGCCGTGCAAACGTTAAGGGTAAATCTATGCAGGGCTATAAGGGCGACGCTTATATCGGAATAGACGCAGGCTCTACTACCGTAAAGGGAGTAGTTCTGTCAGAGAATAAGGAACTGCTTTTTAGCAAGTATCTTTCAAACAGCGGAAACCCTGTTCCTATAATAAAGGAGTTTTTGGAGGAAGTTTACGCAATTGCTCCGAAAATCAACATTAAGGGCAGTGCGGTTACCGGATACGGAGAGGAAATAATCCGTAATGCGTTTTGCGTAGATTACGGTATAGTTGAAACTGTCGCACACTTTACGGCGGCTAAGGAGTTTATGCCTGATGTAGAGTTCATCATTGATATAGGCGGACAGGATATAAAGTGCTTTAAGATACACAACGGTGCGATTGACAACATATTCCTCAATGAGGCGTGTTCTTCGGGCTGCGGTTCGTTTTTGCAGACTTTTGCAAATGCGTTAGGATATTCGATAGAGGAGTTTGCAAATAAAGGTCTGTTTGCAAAGCACCCTGTTGATTTGGGTTCACGCTGTACGGTGTTTATGAACAGTTCCGTTAAGCAGGCACAAAAAGACGGTGCGACTATTGAGGATATTTCTGCAGGTTTGTCGCTGAGTGTTGTAAAGAACGCTCTGTATAAGGTTATCCGTACGTCGGGACCTGATGAACTTGGCAAAAAAATAGTAGTTCAGGGAGGAACATTCCTGAACAATGCCGTACTCCGTGCGTTTGAAATGGAGATGGGTACGCCTGTTGTACGTCCTGTAATATCCGGACTAATGGGTGCGTACGGTGCGGCTCTTTACTCAATGACAAAGAGTAAGGATAAGAGTACGATACTTGACTTAAAGCAACTGAAAGATTTTAAGCATACGATAAAAGTAACAAACTGCGGACTATGTCAAAACAACTGCCGCCTTACCGTAAACACATTTGCAGACGGCAGAAAGTTTATCGCAGGAAATCGCTGTGAGCGTCCGATAACAAAAAAATCCCCCGACAAGTCTATGAACATGTATGACTATAAGCTTACGCTATTGCAAAGCTATGAGCCGAAGGAAGGTCAGAGGGGCAAAATAGGACTTCCTATGGGACTGAATATGTACGAAATGCTCCCGTTCTGGCATACGTTCCTTACAAACCTTGATTTTGAGGTAGTAACATCGGGCATTTCTGATAAGAAGGTTTACGCAAAGGGCAACAAGACTATTCCGTCTGATACGATATGTTTCCCTGCAAAACTTGTTCACGGTCACGTTCAGAAACTTATAGATATGGGAATAGATAAGATATTCTATCCTTGTATGTCATACAACTTTGATGAGGGACTTGGAGATAACCACTATAACTGTCCTGTTGTAGCGTATTACCCGGAGGTTATCGGAGCAAATATGAACAGTGTTAAGAACATAACTCTGATAAAGGATTATGTTGGCGTACACAGACCGAAGGATTTTCCGAAGAAGTTGTATGAGATATTGTCAAAATACTATCCGGATATTACACTCAAAGAGGTAAAGAAAGCGGCTTCGCTTGCGTATGATGAGTATAACGCACACCTTGGAAGAATAAGGGCAAAGGGCGATGAAATTATACAGAAAGCTGAGGAAGAGGGCAAGCCGATATTTGTACTGTCGGGCAGACCGTACCATGTTGATCCTGAGATAAACCACGGTATAGACAGAATGATAGCAAGCTTTGGTGTGGCTATTGTGTCTGAGGACTCGGTAAGCCATAGGGTGGAGAAGTTCCCAACGACTGTACTTAATCAGTGGACATATCACTCAAGATTGTATGCGGCTGCAAAGTATATTTCCGGCAGAAAGGATATGAACCTTGTGCAGCTTGTGTCGTTCGGCTGCGGAGTTGACGCTATTACAACGGACGAAGTAAGAGATATACTTGAAAAAGAGGGCAAGATATATACTCAGATAAAGATAGATGAGATTACAAACCTTGGAGCAGTTAAGATAAGAATACGCTCACTTCTTGCTGCTATCGGTGAAGAGAAATAATAAATCTGCGATTATATGTTTTAGATATAGAAAGGACGGACGGCTATGGCTAAGCTTCAATATGACAAGACAGGACGTCTGCTGTTTACAAAGGAAATGAAGGACGAATATACGATACTTTTACCGATGATGGCGCCCATTCATTTCAATATGATAAAGAATGTATTCGTGCATTACGGTTACAAAGCTATACTGCTTGAAACAAATGGTCCCGAAATAGCACAGGTGGGTCTAAAATATGTACACAACGATACTTGCTACCCTGCACTGCTTGTTATCGGACAGTTTATACACGCGCTTCAAAGCGGAAAGTATGATCTTCACAGAACTGCTCTTATGATTACACAGACAGGCGGCGGCTGTCGTGCGTCGAATTATATTCATCTGCTGAGAAAGGCACTGAAAAAAGCTGGGTACGAGTATGTGCCCGTAATATCGCTTAATCTGTCGGGGCTTGAAAAAAACAGCGGATTTACGCTTACAATACCAATGGTAAGAAGACTTGCAGCAGGTCTTGTTTACGGAGACGCACTAATGCTGCTGAGAAACCAGATAATGCCGTATGAGCTTGACAAAGGTGAGGCACAGAGGTTAGTTGATAGGTGGGTGGAGAAACTTTCCGAGGAATTTGCACAGGGAAAGGGCTATGCCGCCAAAACGATAGATGAAAACCTTGACAAGATCGCAAGATCGTTTACAGAGATAAAGATAAAGAAAACACCAAAAGTAAAAGTAGGTGTTGTAGGCGAAATATATGTTAAGTATGCAGCGCTTGGCAACAACGACCTTGAGCGTTTTCTTGCACAGCAGGATTGCGAAGTAAACCTCCCGGGTATAATGGGATTTATGCTGTTTAAGGTAGATAACCGAATGGAGGATATAAAGCTTTACGGAGGCAGCAGACTTAAATACAAGATAGTGGAAGCGTTGTTTAATTATCTTACGAAGCTTGAAACAAGTCTTATAGAAAGTACAAAGAGATACGGGTTTTTGCCGCCGTCATCATACCAACATACGAAGTCGCTTGTAAAGGACGTTATAGGCTACGGCAGCAAGATGGGTGAGGGCTGGCTGCTTACGGCAGAAATGCTGGAACTTACTGAAACAGGCTACGGCAATATAGTTTGTACACAGCCGTTTGGCTGTCTGCCTAACCATATCAACGGCAAGGGTATGATAAGAAAGATTAAGAGCGTTGACGACAGAGCAAATATTGTTGCGATAGACTATGATCCCGGTGCACCAAGAGTAAACCAGGAAAACAGAATAAAGCTAATGCTTGCGGTAGCTAAAGAAAATCTTGCAAAGGATATAGCACAGCAGGAAGATAACAAGACCGAACAAAAGAAAGAAACCGTTACGGCGTAAAAAAATACAGCAGAGGAAATATATCCCCTGCTGTTTTTGTTAAAATGAGTTAAGTTTTTTATTAGTTTTTTTAACGTTGTGTTTGATGATGAGGAAAATGATAGTCCAAATTATAAAAAATCCTACAAAAAAGACTACCGTGAAAAACGCAATTACACGTGCGGTTGCAGGAATCCAACCATTATAAAGATAGATAATGATGTAATCTAAATAGATTACGGCGGATTGAATGAGGGAGGCATGGGCAAGCGGAAGTTTTTCTATGGTGTAAATCATGCTTATTCCGCCCGCAATAAAGGAAAGCAGTATAGATGTGAGTATTCCTTTAACTACGTCGCCCACAGCAAGGCTTTCTATTACACCTTTTTGACCTAAAATGAAGTAGATAACAGCAAGAATGATTGGGCCTAAGGCAGAAGCAACAATGCCTCTTTTTAAAAATGATACAATATAGTTTTTCATTTTGATTTCATCTCCTTTTTGATTTGAGCAAAACAGCGTCTTGATACATATTCCTTACTACCGCTTTTGAAAACAACATCTATTCCTCCCGAAAAAGCAAGCGTGTATTTTTCGATATGTATTGTGTTTGCAAAAGTCGATTTGTTAATGCGAATGAATGATTTTGGCAGAAGTACCTCTGTTTCGTAAAGCCTTTGCTTTAAACGATATTGATTACATTCTTTATCGAAAGCGTATGTTTTTGAATCTATGACAGTGATGTACTCAATGTCATAGAATTTAAGTTTTTTTACATCATTATCGGTA
Source organism: uncultured Eubacteriales bacterium (assembly GCA_900315715.1). Lineage (GTDB taxonomy): Bacteria > Bacillota > Clostridia > Oscillospirales > Acutalibacteraceae > RUG592. The sequence goes on along the minus strand of ONAH01000140.1, from coordinate 5,190 downwards.
TAGCCTGTAATACTGTCGGTTCTGTTATACTTCATGACAAGATATTCCAGTTCTTCGGTAAAATCACTTTTTGCGTTTACGGTAGCTTCGGTAATTTCTTCGGCATCTTTGTCTATGTTGAGTTTAAACTTCAACTTCATTCCTCCTTTCGATTCGTTGATTATATTTTATCATAAAGATTTATAAATACAATAGCTTTACGTCAAGCGGTATTTTTTTAGCGGTAAACGGTATTTTGCGTCAAAAAAACTTCCGTACCCGTAACACGCAGGTGCGGAAGTTTTTAGATATAAAAAACAAAAAGGAGCTTTTCAGCTCCTCTAAGTCTTTGTTTTGTGTTTATACACATTAAACTGCTCTGGTAACCTTACCGGAACGCAGGCAACGGGTGCATGCATAAATACGCTTCGGAGAACCGTCAACAACAGCCTTTACTCTTTTAACGTTTGGTTTCCATGTTCTGTTGGAACGTCTGTGAGAGTGAGAAACCTTAATACCAAAAGTAACGCCCTTTCCGCAAATATCACACTTTGCCATTTGTCTGCACCTCCCTGTCTTTAGTAATTTTTATTCAATAGCATATATAATATTAACAGATAACGCAAAAAAAAGCAAGTGGTTTTAATAAAAAAACAAGAAAATATAATCGTAAATAACAAAATATTTATATACAATTTAACTATATTGTAATCTCTTTAGTCTCAAACACGTTTTTTTTAGGCGTGTACAGACGAAATTAAGAAAATTATACCTTGTATTTTTTGGAAAGGTAATATATAATATATTATGTGTATTTATGTTCTGAATTTTTTTGGAGAAAAGTCTTGAAAGGAAGGTCTATTTATGCTGTATTCTATTCTAAATGGTGACTTGAGTATGGGCATGGTGGTGATGTACATTCTTGCCGTCACGATTACCGTAATGTTGATTTTGCCGTTTCATGAGCTTGCACACGGATTTATTGCATATAAGCTTGGTGACAATACTGCAAAGAGAGAGGGCAGACTAACGCTCAATCCGCTCTATCATATAGATTATATCGGTGCATTATGCTTGCTGCTTGTAGGGTTCGGCTGGGCTAAGCCTGTACCCGTAAATATGAGAAATTTTAGAAATCCCAGACGTGATATGGCTATTGTTGCATTGGCAGGCCCTGCGGCTAACCTTATAGCTGCTCTTGCAGGTGCTATACTTATGACGATTTTTGTAATCATAGGCTATAAAGCAGATATGAATACAAATGTGTCTGACCTTATACTCGGCTTTTTTGAATACTATATTCAAGTTAATGTCGGGCTTGCTGTGTTTAACCTTGTTCCGCTGCCGCCGCTTGACGGTTCAAAGATACTGGGTGCATTTTTGCCGACAGAAGTTTATGTAAAGCAGCTTCAATACGAAAGATACCTCTCTATCGCTCTGCTTGTGCTTATCTGGCTGGGTATTGTCGATAAGGTTATCGGAGTTCCGACAAGCTTGATCGTTACGGGACTTTATACTTTGGTTTATAAAATTGTAATGTTGGTTATATGATGAGTGTATGGCTTTACAGAAATGAGAGGTGTATCCCGTGGAACAGCTGACATATAAGCTGCCTGTGTTCGAGGGACCGCTTGATCTGCTTTTGTCACTGATAGCGAAAAACAAGCTTAATATATATGATATAGAGATTTCCGTTTTGCTTGAACAATATACGGATAAGATAAAACAAATGCAGGAAGAACAGCTTGATATTGCGTCCGAATTTCTTGAAATGGCGTCAAGGCTTGTGTATATCAAATCTACCATGCTTCTCCCGAAACACGAGGAGGAAGCAGAGGAGCTAAAAAAAGAACTTACCGGACAGCTTCTTGAATATCAGGAGTGTAAGCGTATTGCAGGAGTAATGGCAGGGCTTATTTCTTTTGATAATTTTTGCAGAGAGCCTTCGCCCGTAGAGTATGATATGACATATACAAGAGTGCATAATCCGATTGTATTGCAGGAGGCATATATAAGAGCCGTAGGCAGAGGAAAAAAACGCTTGCCGCCGCCTTCAGAGGCATTCAAGGGAATAGTAGCAAGGCGAGTAGTGCCGGTAGGTTCGAGAATAGTTCATGTGCTGAGAATGTTAAGACAAAGCGGCAGTTGCAGTTATGAGGCACTGTTTGAGGACAGTATGGACAGATCGGAACTTGTCGCAACGTTTCTGGCGGTACTGGAACTTGTGAAGGCGAAGCGTATAAGGGTAGAGGGCGACGGCGATTATGCCGAGGTAAGAATAATCGAAAGGAAGAAATAACCTTTTATGGAAAAGGAAGAAATATTCGGTGCAATAGAGGCAATACTATTTGCAAGCGGTTCACCTGTTGAGATAGACAGGATAGTAAGAGCATTGGAGCTTGATACCGCAACCGTAACAGCGTGTATAGATGAATTGATAAAAGAGTACAGTTTGCCGACAAAGGGTGTCAGAATAATCAGGCTTAATAAAAGCGTACAGATGACGACCGATAAGCAGTACGGAAATATAGTCCGCAAGATAATGGATATGAAGAAGAATACTCCGCTGTCGCAGGCGGCAATGGAGGTGCTTGCGGTAGTTGCCTATAATCAGCCTGTAACAAAAGCGTTTGTGGAACAGGTGAGAGGAGTTGACTGTTCGGGAGTAATAGGCAGTTTGTGCCAAAAGGGACTGATTGAAGAGAAAGGCAGACTTGAACTTCCCGGCAGACCGCTGTTGTACGGAACAACAGAGCATTTTTTGAGGTGCTTTAGCATAGAAAACCTTGAGGGATTGCCTAAACTTCCCGAAAAAGAGGAGAAGGAACAAGAAAAACAGGAAGATAACACTACTGATAGTGAAGAATAAACTATATTGAAGTTTGGAGAGGACAGTATGAGATTTCACGAATTTGGCGACAGGAAGAATAAGGTAATGGTGCTTATTCATGGAGTGCTTGCTCCATGGCAGGTGTTTGAACCGCAGACAGAATACTTTAAGAACGATTATTGCGTGGTAGTTCCTGCACTTGACGCACATATAGAAGAGGAGAAAAGTGAGTTTGTTTCCCTTGAAAAAGAGGCTGAGAAGATAGAGGAGTATATCAAGAAAAACTTCGGAGGCAGAGTGTATGTGGTTTGCGGATTATCAATGGGCGGAAAGATTGCAAACAGGATTTTTGAGCGTGAGAATATTAAAATAGATAATCTTGTGCTTGACGGTGCTCCGCTTATGAAAATCTCTGTAATTGCAAAAAAGCTAATGACTATGTCATACAAGACGATAGTACATAAATCAAAGCAGAGAGATAAGAAAACGCTTGAAAATTTCAAGAAAGATTTTCTCCCCGAAAAGTATTTGGACAGTTACCTTAAATTCGCCGATACAATGAGCGATAAATCAATAGAAAATATGCTGATCTCTGTATGCGATGTCACGCCTTTACCCTGTTCAAACAAAAACGGTACAAGAATACTGTTTATGCACGGTACGAAAGGGAATGAGGTATATTCTGTAAAGTCTGCTAAGAAAATGCAAGAGATATACGGGGATATAGTTTCCGTAAAGCAGTTTGACGGCTGTATGCATTGTGAGATAGCTGTATATTCTCCGAATGTATGGTGCGGTACGGTGGAGAATTTTTTGAAACAAGAAAACACTGATGCTGTCTGAATTGTAATAACAAGACAGGCGATACTTCGTTTTTTGGGAGAGTAAATATAATATATTTTTGTTGTGAAGATATAAAACAAAGCTTACGGTGTATTCAAGGTGAGAGTATGGAGGTGACGATATGATAATACTTAAAATTTTATTATGGATTTTACGGATTATTCTTATCGTGCTTGCTGTGTTGGCAGTTGCTTTTGCCGTACCTGTGGGAGTATGCTTTACTTTTGACGAAAAGCCTAAGCTTGCGGTAAAGTATTTGTTTATAAAAATACCGATAGACCTTGAACCGAATGAAGAAAAGCAGAGAAAAAAGGCGTTAAAGGAAGAAAAGAAAAAACAAAAAGAACTTCTGAAATCCCAAAAGAAAAAGGTGCGGAATACCCCGAATAAAAGTGGAAAAAATACTCCTGCCAAAAAAACAAAAACGCAGGATATAAAGAAAACTGATACAAAAAACAAAAAAGAAAACAAACCGGATACTAAGATGAAACCTGAGAAGCAAAACAACCCGGAGGAGGAGAAGAAACCTAAAAAAAAGAATAAAACTCTTGAGAGAATAAAATCACTTTGGGAAGAAAGAGGACTTGAAGGAATTACCGAACTCATAAAGGAGATAGCAAAGATAGCAGGCGGATTATTATCGTGTGTTTTTAAGCATATACTGTTCAAGAAGCTAGATTTGTTTATAACGGTTGCTTTTGAGGACGCAGCGGATACCGCAACAAAATACGGCTATGCCTGTGCGGGAATATATCCTGCTATGGCGATAATTCTCAGAGTATTCAAATATAAAGATTACAATGTAATAATAGTCCCCGACTTTGACAAGCAAGCCCCTGAAATATATACTGATTTGGAAATCAGTATTGTTCCTTGGTTTGTTGTAGCCGGAGGAATAGAGGCAATAATTAAATTACTGAAACTTAAAGCTAAGAAAATGATCTAGCGTTTCAAAGAACTAATATTTTGCGGAAGTGCCGTTATGTGTTGGCAGGAATAAAGGCATGTATGTAGAAATAATACTATGAATACGAAACACTTGTCGGCGTCCGCCGGCGAAAAGAAAGGTTGTGTAAATATGGCAAATAATAAACTTGAAAACTTGATGAATTCAACAATGGATAATATCAGACAAATGGTTGACGTAAACACAATAATCGGTGAACCCGTTATCTGTCCCGACGGTACGGTAATAATACCGGTATCAAGGGTAAGCTACGGCTTTGCATCGGGTGGTTCGGATCTCCCGCCGAAAACAAATACTCAAAAGGAATTTTTTGGCGGCGGCAGCGGTGCCGGAGTGTCGATACAGCCTGTTGCGTTTCTTGTGGTAAATAACGGAAATGTAAAAATGCTTAACATGGAGTTTGACGGTGCTGTTGACAGGGTAATAAGCATGATACCGGAGGTTGCGGATAAGGTAGGCGACCTTTTCAAGAAGTTCGGCAAAAAGAAAGAAAGCGATGACGATACCGTCAAGAAAGCCGATACTGTTACAGAAACTAAAGCTCAGCCGCAGCCTAACACTGCATCGGCAG
>ONAH01000139.1 GCA_900315715.1 uncultured Eubacteriales bacterium | reverse complement strand
GCAAAAGCTTCGTCTATCTCCTCTTGTGTTACCTCAAGAGAGCTTAAATCTGCCTTATCAAATTTTTTGGTATATTCTTTAAGTGCAGCGTCACCGTTTTTGCGTACATTTGCGATAACGTCCGCTACTATACTCTCAACACCTGTTGATGTCTGTTCTCTTTTTAAAATTTCTGAAACAGATATATTTTCTGTATCGTATATCTTAATCATATAAAAATCCTTTCCTTAATTATTAGTACAAAACTCATACCCTGCCTGCGTGAGCACACTTACTGCTTTTTCAAAATTTTCTTTTCTCAAAAGTATATAATCAGTGTTGTACGTTGATACTGCAAATATCCCTATATTATTATCCGCAAGCAATGCAGAAAGCTTGGAAAGTATTCCTATCAAAGAAAAATCAAGCTCCCCCTCTATCCTGAACCCTTTCCAACCGTCATTACGGGCAGCCGTATTGTCGGGAGTGTTTTCGGTTTTGCACACAAGAGATATTTCCTCATCGGTTTTTCCTATGAAGTAAAATTCCTTCGTAAGGTCTATTGTGCTTGTATCGCTCAGCTTACAAACCGTAAGGTCATAATCTAATTTTTCGAGTATCATTTCTTTGCCTCACAGTATTCTGTAATCGCCTTTGCAAGCTGTGAGATCTCTTTATTTTTAAACTTGTAACTTACTTTATTTGAAATAAGTCTTGCACTTATAGGTACAATCGTTTCAATAGGCTCAAGATTGTTTTCTTTAAGCGTTGTACCCGTTTCTACAATATCTACAATAACGTCCGACATCTTAAGAATAGGAGCTATTTCGATTGAACCGTTGAGCTTGATAATATCAATATCTCTGCCCTTTCTTGCGTAGAACTTACTTGCTATATTGGGGAACTTTGTTGCAACGCGAAGCGTTCTTTCGGTATTGTCATGGAAGCCCTTGCACGCCGCAACTGCCATTCTGCACTTGCCGATATCAAGATCATAAAGCTCATACACATCGGGGGCATACTCAAGCAGAATATCTTTTCCCGCAACTCCTATATCTGCCGCACCTCTTTCTACATAGATTGAAACATCTGAGGGCTTTACCCAGAAATATCTTACTCCAGCCTGCTCATTCTCAAATATTAGCTTTCTGTTCGTTTCGTGTATAGACGGACAGTCATAGCCGCACGCCTCAAATATCGCAAGCACCTTTTCTCCAAGTCTGCCTTTCGGAAGTGCAACATTAATCATCTGAGCCATAAAGCTTTACCTCCCCGTTTATTATCTCTGCACGCTGTCTGTATTTAATATTATCGTTATCTGACGTAACTGCATGAACACTCTTGCCATCTGACGTTATTTTTTCAAGAGCCTTCGCAAGCACCGAAAGCTCAGTATCACAATCATACACAAGAAGCACATCTACATCGTATGCATTATCTTCTCCCATCAAACGCTCCAACAAATTTAGATATACCGCAAATCCTACTGCTCCTGCGTCTTTGCCAAACTTATGTACAAGATTATCGTAGCTTCCGCCTGTAAGTACGCTTGTCGGTACTCCGTCTATAAATCCCTGAAAAACTACTCCGTTATAATATCCTGAGTCGCTCACTATTGAGAAATCTATGTTCACTCCGTTCGAACAGTTACATGCTGTAAGAAAACCGTATATTGCTTCCAGTTCCTTTACGGCATTTTCTGTTGCTTTATTGCAGCTTACCTTTTTAAGCTCATCTATCTTCATTGAGAAAGGTCCGTACATTCCTGTTAGTAGTACAAGAGCTTTTCTAACGCTATCGCTTACAAAATTATCTGCACAAAGCTGCTCTATTGCAATCGTATTCTTCTCTCTTATATATCCGATTACAGCAGACTTTTGCTTTTCGCTAAGCTTTGTTTCGTCAAGAAGTCCATTGAGAAATCCCATATGAGATATATCCAGAATGTTTCTTTCGCTTATTTCAATTAAGCTTTTCTTTGCAAGCATTACAACTTCGCTTAACGAATATAAATCTATATCACCTATACACTCAAGTCCTACCTGCATAAGCTCTTTATACTGATGTGTTCCTTTATCTACTCTATATACGTTTTCGCAGTAATATACTTTCTCTGTATTCAAATGCGTATCATACACACTCTTTACTATGGACAGCGTTACATCGGGCTTTAATGCCATAAGCTTTCCGTTAGTGTCTGTAAAGGTTATTACGCTGCTGCCAAGAAGAAAATCCTTGTTCTCCACATACAGGTCATATTCCTCAAACTTACTCATCTTGAACTGCCTGAATCCATACCTTTCGTACAGATTACTCAGGCTCATTACTGCCATTTCTTCATTTTTGAAACGGACTTCACTCATATCTTTATCCCACCGTTCTGATTTTTATATATGAATTATAACACACTTTATTATATTAGTCAAGTAAAGTGTTACTATGCTAATATGTTAAAATTAATGCATTTTTACTAAATCATAATAGATTTCCGCATTTTGACAACTATTCTTATATTATACGATTATTTGACATAAAATTCAATAGTAACTTTACTGTCACTCTCCCGAATTACCGTTACTATCCCTTTTAGAGAAAACGCAGCCGCAGTAATTCTGTCTATAAAGACCATACTCTCCCGAGAGCTCCGTTGACCGCTTATATCCGCCCTTTTTCTTAAAATCCGATCCAAGCCACTTTACGCCGTTTTCTTCTGCCAAACGTTTTCCGATCTTATTCAATAGCTGAGCGTCTTTGAGGGGACTTATCGTAAGGGTTGTTGTGACATAATCAAATCCCATTTCACGGGCAAGCCGAACTGTTCTTCCCAGTCGCAATTCAAAGCACTTTTCACATCGTTTTCCGCCCTCAGGTTCTTTCTCAAGTCCCTTTACAGCGTCAAAAAACTGTCTGCTGTCATACTCCTCATCAATATACTTTACAGGATATTTCACGGGCATTTCGGCAATAAGTCTTTTTTGTTCGCTGCTTCTGAAACGGTACTCTGCTTCGGGAGAAATATTCGGATTATAATAAAATACGGTTATCGAAAAATACTGTGACAGATACTCTATCACATAGCTACTGCACGGGGCACAGCAGCTATGCAGCAATAATGTCGGAACCGTATCACCCAGCGAATCTATAACTTTGTCAAGCTGTATCTGATAGTTTATTTTATTCATCTGCACATACCGCCCTTGTTATCTCATAAGGATATCTTACAATCAGCTTTGCACCCGCAGCGGCAAGTTCCTCTTTACCGCGAAACCCCCACTCTACGCCGCAAAAATCAACACCTGCATTTCTTGCTGTAATACAGTCAACATCGCTATCGCCTATGTAAAGACATCTGTCAGGTTTTGCAGTCATTTTATCAAGCATTGCAAAAAGTGCCGACGGATCGGGTTTTATCGGAAATTCAGATTTTTTGCCCCACACAAGGTCGAATGTTCCCTTTTCAAAAAGGCTGTCAGCTATCATTTGAGAGAATTCATCAGCTTTATTTGATAGAACACACAGCTTTACTCCGCATTCTTTCAGCTTTAACAGCATTTCGTTTATACCGCTGTACGTTTTTGTTCTGACAAGGCAGTTTCTCTGATAAATAGCATTAAAGCTATCATACACTGTTTGTACCAACACTTCATCATCTGACTTATCAAGCAAACTTCTTTTGATAAGATTTTTTATTCCGCTGCCTACAAAGGTTCTGTATCTGTCTATCTCATGTGTAGGCATTCCGCTTATTCTAAGAGCTTCGTTACAGCTTTCTGCAAGGTCGCCTAAACTGTCTATTAGTGTACCGTCCAAGTCAAAAACACATATATCGTACTTTTTCATTACTGCACCTGCTTTGCACATATTCCACACAATTCGTATCCTTCTTTTTCAAGTATCTCTCTTGCTTCTTCTTCCGTTTGAGCCTCTATATCAGTATCTGTACGCTTGCTCTCGGAAAGCTTCTTTGCACCCGAACATTCCGTTGTGTGGTATTTTTTGGTAGATTTATTAAGTATAAAGTGAAACGTCTTTTTCGCACTGTTTTCCTGATTACTGTCCTGTTCGAATACTGCTTTTTCCGTTTCTGCACTCTCTGTTTTTGCTCTCTCCGTCTGAGCAATCTCCCGAACGGAATTTTCGCTGTTAAAGACCGTTTCGCCAACCGTTTCTATGGCAGGAATTGCATCTTCTCTCAAAAGCAGCTTGAATACTACCGACAATATCAGAATTATCAGCAGCCAAAACCAAGGTCTTGTATAAGAACGTCTTTTATTTTCCATGTTATGACCTTTCCTTTCTATCTTAAGAATGGATTTTTATTCTTCTGTAAGCTCCTCAAGCACCTGCTCAGCTTCCTCCCAATCCTCAAAAAGCTGCTCCAGCTCCGCATTAAGCTTTTCAAGTTCGGACGTACACTCTGTAAGCTTCTCATAATCGCTCATTATCTCAGGTGATTCAAGCATATTTTGCAATTCGTTTATCTTCTCTTCCGTCTGAGCAATACTCTCCTCACAACGTTTTAGCTTTGTCTTGGCTTTACGAATATTTGACTGTTTTTCTTTCTTCATTACATAATCATTCTGATTTTGCGAAGCAGGTTTCTTTTTCTGACTTGGGGTAAATATCCCCTTGTCAAATGTATCGCTTGTTTTCTCTATGTAGTAGTCGTAATTTCCCAAATATTCTTTCACACCGCTTTGCGAAAGCACAAGTATTCTATCTGCAAGTTTATTTATAAAATATCTGTCATGCGAAATAACAAGCATGGTACCCGTATAATCAAGCAAAGCCTCCTCAAGCTGTTCACGAAACGCGGTATCAAGATGATTTGTAGGTTCGTCCAACAAAAGAAAATTAGAACCTTTCAGCATAAGCTTTAGCAATGCAATCCTTGCTCTTTCGCCGCCGCTCATAGAACTGAGAACTCTGAACACCTCATCGCCCTTGAACAAAAACCTGCCCAAAGCCGTTCTTACTTCTGTTTCCGTCATATAAGGGAACTCATCCCATATTTCGGAAATAGCAGTTTTGTTCAAATGCAGATCGCTCTGAACCTGGTCAAAGTAACCTGTTTCAACATTCGCACCAATAATTATGCTACCGCTGTCCTGTTCGTGTATTCTACGAATCAGTCTGAAAAGTGTAGTTTTACCGCAGCCGTTTTCGCCTAAGATGAATACTCTTTCCCCTCTCCTGATATGAAAAGAAACGTTATCAAAAAGCTTCTTATCGCCAAAAGACTTTGAAAGTTCCTCACAGATAAGCACATCTTCTCCTGTCTCACACTTAGGACTAAATCGAAACTTTACCGTTTCCTGTTCGCTGTCAGGCTCAACAAGTTCTTCTTTTAATCTGTCGATCTGTTTCTGTTTACTCTGTGCCGTAATAAAATTACGCTCTCTGCCCCAGCGTTTCTGCTGCTCAACTATACCCTCTATGCGGTGTATCTCACTAATCTGATTTTTATACTGCTGTCTTAGTATCTCCTGTTCATGACGTTTCTTTTCCATAAAAACAGAATACGCCCCGTCATACATTCGTGACTTTTTATTCTCTATTTCAAGAGTTTTATTTGTTACGTTGTCAAGAAAATATCTGTCATGCGATACTACAAGAACTGTACCCTGATACTCCTTTATAAACCCCTCAAGCCAATTTACGGCTGTAATATCAAGGTGGTTTGTAGGCTCATCAAGCAGCAGAATATCTGCACCGCTGAGAAGTAGTTTTGCAAGGCTGAGTTTAGACTTTTGACCTCCGCTTAGTCTTTCTGTCGGAACATCAAACTCATTTTCTCCAAATCCAAGTCCTGTCAATGCAGCCCTTGTACGGCTTATATATGTAAGTCCGCCCTCTCTCTCAAAGCGTTCACGAAGTATAAACTGCTCCGAAATAAGTGCGTCTGTATCTCCGATGTTTTTTTCAAGCATAAATGCAATTTCGTCAAGACGTTTTTCATCACGAATTAATTTCTCAAACACACTGAGTAATTCTGTATAAACCGTACGATCAACAGCGGTACAGCTATGCTGTTCCATATACCCGATAGTGGTATTCTTGTCTTTGACCACACCGCCTCCTGTTTGTTCCTGTCGTCCTGTAATTATACGGAAAAGCGTAGTTTTTCCCACACCGTTGCCGCCTATCAGACCAACCTTATCACCTCTTTCGAGGTGAAATGATATATTATCAAAAAGCGTTCTCTCCACAAACTTCATTGAAAGATTGCTAACTGTAAGAACTGCCAATACATTCACCTTCTTTTATATTATTACATAATCTCATATTTATCGTACCATAAAATAATTCACAAACCAAAAACATAATATATGATAAAGATTTATTATAACGTACACCGACACTCCGCAAAGACATATCCTGTTTGACAGTAAGACCTGCTTTTCGTCAGAGTCCTTCAACCTGCTTAGCGCAATGACCATCAGTATAAGCGGTAAGGCAATTTTCACCAGAAAGCCGTATATAGGCTGAGCTATCACAGATTTCATCAACGGATTGGCCTCCTCAAAGATACCTGTTGACAGAAGCGCAAGCGTACACAGCCAATCTGACATATTCAGCATAAAAAGCAGAAAAAGTCTTTTCTTCGTGCAAAGTATGGTACTGTTGTTAAAGCTATTCATAAAAAACACCTCACAGAGATTATGCCCTGCAAGGTGTATGTTTATTTACGCAAAGCGATTATTTTTTAATTCTTTTTCCTACACCCGACAACGGCTCAAACAACATAAGCATAGGTATAAGCTCCAGACGTCCTGCAAGCATGTCAAACATCAGTACATACTTAGAGAAATTTGAGTATTCATAGAAGTTCTTTGTCGGACCTACAAGATTAAGTCCCGGACCCATATTATTGAAAGTTGCTAACACTGCCGTAAAATTTGTTGTAAAATCCATCTTGTCAAATGACAGAAAAAGCACTGAAAATATAAATATAAACATAAACAGAGTAAAATAAACGCTTGTAAATCTTATTACGTCATCCTTTACGGTTTTGCCGTCCATCTTTACAGTAACAACGGAATTTGGGTGCAGCATTGTTTTCATCTCTTTAAAAACATTCTTAACAAGAATAATCAGTCTGCTGACCTTTAATCCGCCGCCCGTACTGCCCGCACACGCTCCGATAAACGCCACGATCAGAAGTACCGACTTTGAAAACTCCGGCCACTGATCAAAATCAGCAGTCGCAAAACCGGTAGATGACTGGTAAGTTGCAACCTGAAACGCAGCATGATGCCATATATCAAGCTTCGACGAAAACACATTGCTTCTGAACGTAAGATCAAGCCCGATTGCTGCTACCGCCATTATATACATAATAAAGTACCAGCGAAGCTCCTCAAACTTCCATATCTGCTTGAATTTTCTGCATATTGCAAGATAATAAACGGAAAAGTTTATGCCAAACAGGAACATAAACGCTGTAATTACAGCCTGAAGATAATAGTTCCCGTCATATGCGGCTATACCTGCATTTCTTATAGAGAAACCGCCTGTTCCGGCAGTTGAGAAAGTTACCGTTATCGCATCAAAAACCGGCATACCGCCAATAAGAAGCAGTATCAGCTCAACCACAGACATTATTATATAAATCACATACAGCAAAACGGCTGTATTTTTCAGCTTAGGAATAAGCTTTGATACTACCGGACCGGGGGACTCTGCCTTCATAAGATACATATTAGACTGTCCGCTCATCGGAGATACTACTGCAAGTATAAACACAAGTATTCCCATGCCGCCTGCCCAGTTTGTAAAGCTTCTCCAGAACAGCATACTCATACTCAAATCTTCTATCTGTCTGTCAGTTCCAAGTATAGTGGCACCCGTCGTTGTAAACCCTGATATAGTTTCAAAAAGCGCGTTCGCAAAATCGGGTATCTCTCCGCTTAACACAAACGGCATCGCACCAATTATACTAAGCAGCAGCCATGCAAGAGCACATGATACAAAGCCCTCTTTTATAAACATCTGGGAATTCTTTGGCTTAAACTTTGACGATATACCTCCCACAAGTCCACAGCCGCCGGATAAAAGCAAAAAGTATTTCCAGCAGCCGTCATTATATATAAACGACACTATAATCGGAAGAAACAACATCATGGCAAGGATAATCAGTACCCACCCCATTACATATCTGATAAGACTTTTATTCACAATACCACTCCATATCCTTATGCAAGAACATCACCCAGATCCTGTAATCCCTTGTGTGTAGTTACAATTATAACGCTGTCGCCTTTTTCAATCGTATCATCACCCTTAGGAATAATTATTTTTCCCCTTCGTGTTATACAAACAACGTTAAGGTTCGGGATAAACTTTATATCTTTGAGCGGTTTTGAAATAAGATCTGCATTGTTTGTAACAACCTTGAACTCAAGTGCTTCTGCTTTGCCGTCATTGAGCTTATACAGCGTTTCAACATTACTGCCCTGAGAATTCTTTACCGCACGGACATAACGCACTATCGCCTCTGCAGTAAGTTCACGCGGCCTTATTACACTGTCAAGCGGTAACGTTTCTACAATGCTGTCAAAAACCAGTCTGTCTATTTTTGTAATACATTTTGCACCTGTTGACTGCCTTGCATATAGAGAAAGCATAATGTTTTCTTCGTCAATATCTGTAAGTGTTACTACACAATTCATCTGATCGAAGCGTTCGTTTTTCAGAAGATCCTGATTCATGCCGTCGCCCTTAATTATTATTGCGTTTGACAACAAATCGCTTAACTCAGCACATCTCTTTTCGTTTTTCTCTATTATCTTTACATTAAGATGATCGGACTCAAGAAGTTTCGCAAGGTAATATGCCGTTCTGCTTCCGCCGATTATCATAATATTTTTAGCTTTTGTATTTGAGTTATTAGTTTTCTTAAAGAGCTTTACTGCATTTTCGGGAGTACATATTACAGAAATTTTATCTCCAATTGTTGGTATAAAATCTCCGTTTGGAATTATTACCTCATCATCACGCTCAATACAGCTTATTCTGATATTTCCTTTCAATAGTGACGTATCTTTAACACGATTTCCTATTAGAGGATTATCTTTCAGGAGTTTGAAGGTATATAACTCAACCTTGCCTCCTGCAAATGAATCTACCTCAATCGCACTGGGAAAACGAATAAGCCTGTGAATTTCGGTAGCGGCGATCATTTCGGGATTTATCATCAAAGAAAGTCCCAATGAATTTCTAACTTTTGACAACGGATCACTTAAATCCTTATGGTATATTGGTTTTCTTACACGGGCTATTGTGTTTTTTGTACCCATGCTATTTGCTACAAGGCATATATATAAATTCAGTTCATCTGCATCTGTAACGGCTATCAGCAGATCGGCATTGCGTGCACCTGCCTCATTAAGTATCTCCATACTTGAACCGTCACCCTCTATTCCCATAACATCAAGCTTATCTGTAAGCCTTGTAATAACGGATGCGTATGTATCTATAATTGTAATGTCATGCTTTTCTCCGTTAAGCTGTTCTGCGATCGTGCGTCCTACCTTACCGCAGCCGACAATAACTATTCTCATAAAAAATCTCCATATTCTGTTTCTTCTCGATATTCATTAATACAATACATACAAACTTTTATTTTGTTTATGAAATCATACTTAGATAAATGATACTACAAAAAGTTAGTTACGTCAATAAAGCTTTTGTATTTTTTGCATTTTTTTACTCTGTCGTTCTGCTAAATTTTTTATTACTTAATTTCTATGAAGCAATACTCAAATTGACAAGAAGTTAAATATTTGTTATAATAATATGAAAAGCTTACAAGCTTTGTGAATTTATATAAGGACGGTGGTTATTTGAGAAAACTGATTTTTACTCTTTCGAGTGTAAACGCTGTGCTTAATGCCCTTGTTATTGCAATTTTCATGGAACCCGAAATCATTGTCTTGTACAAACCTGACGGCACTCCGGGTATCATGGGCAGCCGCTGGTGGTATCTTGTGTATGTTGCACTGCCTGTTTTGGTGTCGGCTTTGTTTTCGATTAAGGTCATTGCTAAGGAAAAAGCCAACGCAAAGCAAAATAAAGATCAGTCATCTGATCCTATTGAAGAAATACTTTACGGGAAACTCCCTCATAATTATAATACACTGATGATGATTGTGTGGATACTTGCCATAATCAGCTGGATAATGACCGGAATAGCTCTGAATAATATTGAAAACATCAGTGTTATTCTTCCTTCAATTATTGTAATTATGCTGAGCGCCGTAACGGTTTTTATCACAAGCATTTATAACAGTGCCGCTCCTAATTCCGTCTGCGGTATTAAGCTTAAATGGTTGGAACATAATAAAAAAGCTGCTAGACGCGCAAACAAAACTTCTATGTATCTGGGCGTTATGTCCGGTATGATCGGTGTTCTGCTTGCGGCTTGGTCGCTTGTTATTTCAAGCAATCTTCCAAACTGTATTGCAATTGCAGAATTAGTTCTTGCGTCATATATTGTGCCTATTACAATGTCTTACTTTCTTTCAAAGAAATCTAAAAACAATACTAAATGATATTTTTCGTATTATATCTGCAATATTCACAAAAAGTCAGGTAACATTTTCGTAAGTTTTTATTTATTAAAATTCTTTTATATCTTGATAAAAAACTCATATTGTGATAAAATTGTTGAGGATTAAGCCGTCTTGTGCGGTATCGTCAATTCCGATAAGGAGATGTTTAATTTTATGAACTCTACAGAAATAAACCAGCTGCAGATCACTGCCTGCAAAGCAAGACTGTACGCTTTAGAGGGCATTTTCAATGCTAAGTCAGGTCATCCGGGTGGTTCTTTTTCCGCAGCGGATATTTACACCTATCTCTACGAAAAAGAACTTAACGTAGATCCAAAAGATCCTAAAAAATCCGACAGAGATCGCTTTGTGCTTTCAAAAGGTCACTGCTGCCCGTCACTTTACGCTGTGCTTGCACTTAAGGGTTTCTTCCCTGTTGAGGAACTGCCAAAACTTCGTAAGGTTGGAGCAATGCTACAAGGTCACCCTGATATGAAGAGTACTCCCGGTATCGACATGAGCTCCGGTTCTTTGGGACAGGGTATTTCGGCAGCCTGCGGAATGGCTCTTGCAGGTAAGCTTGATAATAAAGATTACAGAGTATATACTCTTCTCGGTGACGGAGAGTGTGAAGAAGGTCAGGTCTGGGAGGCTCTTATGTTTGCCGCTCACAAGAATCTTGATAATCTATGCGTTATAATCGACTGCAACGGCTTACAGATAGACGGCACAGTAGCAGAGGTTGGCGGACTTGAACCACTGGATAAGAAGCTTGAAGCATTTGGCTTTGAGGTATTCAAAATGGACGGCCACGACTTTAACAGTATTGAAGAAGCTGTTAAGTCTGCTAAGAATGTTTCCGGCAAACCACAGGCTATTATCGCAAAGACTGTTAAGGGTAAGGGCGTATCCTACATGGAGAATAAAGTCAACTGGCACGGTGCCGCTCCGAACGCAGAGCTTTACGAAGTAGGCAGAAAAGAACTGCTTGAAAGTCTTGCAGAATTAGGAGGTACACTCTAATGGCAGAAATGGTAGTAAAAGCTACAAGAGAAAGCTTCGGTGAGGCACTCTGTGAGCTTGCAAAAACTAATAACGATATAGTAGTACTTGACGCAGATCTTGCTGCTGCAACTAAAACATCTATCTTCCAAAAAGCATTTCCGGACAGATTTTTCGACTGCGGTATTGCAGAGGGCAACATGATCGGTGTTGCTGCCGGTCTTGCGGCTTGCGGTAAAATTCCGTTTGCAGCTTCTTTTGCTATGTTTGCAACAGGCAGAGCATTCGAACAAATACGCAATTCGGTTGCTTATCCTCAGCTTAACGTAAAAATCGCAGGTTCACACGCCGGTATCTCCACTGGTGAGGACGGCGCTACTCACCAGTGTATTGAGGACATTGCTTTGATGCGCGCTATTCCGAACATGACTGTTATTAACCCTGCCGATCACTATGAAATGATAGGTGCGGTTAAAGCTGCGGTTGAGCTTAATGGTCCTGTATATATCAGACTTGGCAGACTTGCTATTGAGAGCGTTAATAACAATGATGATTATAAATTTGAGCTTGGCAAGGGTATTACACTGCGTGACGGTAATGATGTAACTATTGTTGCAACCGGTCTTGTTGTAAGAGAAGCAGTTATTGCTGCTGATAAGCTTGCAGAAGAAGGCATTAATGCAAGAGTTATTAATATTCATACAATTAAACCTATTGACGAAGATATTCTCATTAAAGCTGCTAAAGAAACAGGCAAGATAATCACTTTTGAGGAGCACAACGTTATCGGCGGTTTAGGTGATGCAGTCCTTGCTGCAATCTCCGAAAAATGCCCTGTACCGGTTAAAAAGTGCGGTGTGTATGACAGATTCGGTTATTCCGGTCCTGCAAAAGAATTGCTTGAGATATTTGGTCTTACTGCTCCCGGCGTTGTACGTGAAGTAAAAGCATTTCTTGGAAAGTAATTAATACAATTAATATAATAAAATTCCCGTATCACGATATGTTATATCGATACGGGAATTTTTGTTTTTTTATAAGAGGTCATCTCTTAATACTTACTTTACTTTATTCTTATTGTTAATATAATACTCTATCGCCTGACGGGTATACTCTCCTGTTCCCTCTCCTCCTGCTTTGTCTATGTTCTCAGTAAACTCTCCGCCGCCTGCGTACATTTTACCCAATCCCATTAGTATTTCATCGCTGCAAGTATAACAGTTATCAGTAATAAACTTTTGCAGCTGTACTATCACACTTTGTACCTCATCATCTTCACAAGGTTTTCCCTTTAATTGACCAAGATGTACAAATATCTGCATGATCTGTCCTGCAAGAAGTGCGTTGTCCTCTTTTGTACGACCTTTTTCTTTTTCCTGAAATTCTCTGTATTCGGGTGTATCACCGTATAGTTTTTTAGCATCTTCTGCATATTCGTCTATTTTTTTTGCGTCTAACATAGAATAATCCATATAATTCACTCCTAACATTTTTATTCCTGTGGCAAACATTATCACATTTTCCAAATGCTCTTTCTTTTTCGTAAGAAACTCTATCTGTTTATCAAGTTCCCTGTTTCTGTCAAAGTCGGGACTGTCAAGTATCTCTATAATCTTCTTTAATGAAAATTCCATTTCACGAAAGATGAGTATCTGCTGCAGCCTTTCAATATCACTGTCATCGTACATTCGATACCCGTTGTCCATAACCTTTTTCGGGCGCAAAAGTCCTATCTCATCATAGTAGTGCAAGGTTCTTATGCTTATTCCCGTAAGCTTGCTTACTTCTCCAACACTCATCATATTATCACCCCCTGTTTAGAATTATATCCTATTACGCAGCGTGAGTGTCAATATATTTTAAAAAATTTAAGTAAATTTAAAGTGAAAATTAAGGTTTATTTTAGCTTGACGGTATAGAATATAAACATAGACAAAAACAAAAACAAAAACAAAACAATCTTTACGGAGGTATTTATTATGGATGAAAAATTAAACGGTATCATCAATGAGAATGATATGGAGAACAACACAGACTCAATCGGTACAACAGTATCGCCTATGTTAAAAGATAATTCAGAAACACAGGAGATTTTTTCCGACAGCAGTTTTGAGGAGAGTTATAACCTTAAGGACAGTATTTCATACTCAGAAGAAAACGACAGCACTTCTCTTTCGGATGAAAACATTCCTTCCGATAATGCAAGAAGCTTTTCATACTCCGAAAGCAATACAAGCGTAGAACGCCCGACTTACAGAAGCCCTTTCAATTACAGTGAACCTGTACACGAAAACAAGGTCAACGATTTTAATCCTTACGCACAGCAATCACAGTACATTCCGACTCAGCAAGCACAGTCTCCTGTTATGACAAAGCCTGCTGTTCCCGCTCCAAAGAAAAAGAAATCAAAAAGACCGCTCCTGGCAGTTCTTGCAATATGCGCATCGCTTATCATTTCCGGTGGTTCTTTCTATGCAGGCGTTCGATATGTTGATGATAACAACACTGCTGTGGCAACATCAGCTCAGACATCAGAACAACAAACCAGCACACCTGTTATCTCAAATACAAATACTGTATCAACATCTACTAACAATGATGAAATCACAAGCAGCATAACACAGGTTGTAGAAAACGCTATGCCTTCTATGGTATCTATCAACACTATCATTGAAAAAAACATGAACGATTACGGTTACTATAATTTCTTCTTCGGAGGCGGTTCGGATCAGACATACGAATCAAGCGCAAGCGGTTCCGGTATTATCATCGGTCAGAACGAGGAGGAACTTCTCATTGTAACTAACTATCATGTTATCGAAGATGCTAAGCAAATTGCGATTGAGTTTATCAATGGCGAATCCTATTCAGCAGAGGTAAAAGGAACAGCTTCTGAGAATGACCTTGCAGTTGTTTCTGTAAAGCTTTCGGATATCAGTGCAGACACATTAAGCAAAATAAAGGTTGCGGTACTTGGCGACTCGACAACACTTAAACTTGGTGAACCTGCAATAGCTATTGGAAATTCTCTTGGATACGGTCAATCCGTAACAGTAGGATACATCAGCGCAACGGAGAGAACGGTAGAAATATCAGACAAGACAATGACGCTTATCCAGACTGACGCCGCAATCAACCCCGGTAACAGCGGAGGAGCACTTCTCAACATCAAAGGTGAAGTAATCGGCATAAACTCAGCTAAACTTTCCTCTACAAGCGTTGAAGGAACAGGCTACGCTATACCTATATCTGACGCAGCACCTATCATCAACGACTTGATGAGTTCAACACACGTCTCAGACGAAGAAAAGCCTTACTTAGGTATTTACGGTTCAGGCGTTCCGGAAACTTATCAATCAAGATTTAATTGGCCGGCAGGTGTTTATATATCAAGAGTAATAGATGGATCTCCCGCACAGCTTGCAGGACTTGAGTCCGGAGATATAATCACAGCTATCGATAACACTGATGTTAAAGGAATGGAAGACCTTGAGACCATTCTTGCTCAGCATAAAGTTGGCGACAAAATCACTATCACTATCGCAAGAACCGATGCAAAAGGAAATGTTAAAACGGGTACAGTAACCGCAACACTTATTGCAAAGAGCGAAAGCGACAGTATAACAACAGGTTAATATTTATCATCATAAGTATCCTTTTTCTTTATTTTAGGGGAGAACCGCAGTAAACCGGTTCTCCCCGCTTTTTTGAAAAAAAGCTTGGCAAAAAACTTTATTTCGCTTCGCTGTGTCCTATTTTAGTTTATTGTTATGAATAAATTTTTTGTCTATTAATGGGTGAGTATCTTTTGAAAAGAATCTTTCCAAAAAACTTTATTTCGCTTCGCT
>ONAH01000138.1 GCA_900315715.1 uncultured Eubacteriales bacterium | reverse complement strand
TTGGAAACATCCACGGTATCTGCGATTTTAACTTTCTCATTTCTCTGATATTGAGATCCGTAGGTTCCTTTCATAAGGATTGTAAAACCCATGCTTCCGGATATGCTCGAAATATGCTCCAACATCGGCATTTCCACCCATATTTTTAAGGAAAAAGTGCAGCAAGGATTCTCTGTTGCTTGGTACAGCTGGCTTGATAACAAACTCGCACATATCGGGATTTTTCACTTCACGTTTGATCACATTATAATCGTCGTCGAGCACAAGCGTCATCAGCTCGTCTTTGTAATTCATTGAAAAAGTCAGCTTCATTATCGTTACTCCTTTCGTTATGTTATTTTAAGGCAATACCGCAGAAAAATAGTGCAAAATATGCAAGCAGATTTGGTGCTAAGCCTTCAGGCGGTATTTGTGCGGTGCTGCCTTAAATTACAGCTCTTTTATCTCGATCACACCCCGTTTTGATTGTGGCACATAGTATAACAGTTATCTATTGACAGTCAAAACATGGTTATGAGTAATATTATGTGCATGCTTTTAATGGCAGTAGGGGATTCTGAGGTACAACCCGAAACGCGAGTAAAAGCAGGTTCGTGAGAGCCTGCTTTTTGCTTGGGAAAGCTATTTTGTTTTACCTTCAGGTCCTATATCCATACAAACATTAGTACCCATGTAGCCTATTCTGCGTTCAGAATGCGGGTGACTGTACATTTCAAGAGCCACTACTTCGATTTTGTCTTTTTCCATGCCGAACAGTATCTCGCCAAAACATAGTGTGTAACTATTCCTATCTGCACTGGCGTTTCTCGCAGGTATCTGAATTATTTGGTTACCATTGATTATCCGCACATATACGCCGTATTCTCTGAATGAACCTACGCCATTTTCTAAGGCGGAATACGAACTAACAGCTATCGAAGCAATATTAGGATGCCATTTGATGTCGATATGTTCCAGCTCGCCGGGGTGTTTGATATCACCGCCATGCTTCACAGCGCCATCGGGTGTACTTATCGACTCGTCATCATTTGCTGCACCAATATATATAAGCTTTCCGTTTCTGTATCTGACTAGTGCTTTAAGATCATAATCTTTTCCCTTAGCTGTCCAACCGTTTTCTATGCGCACATAAGCCGAATCACTTTTAGTAAGTGATATTTTCTGACCTTTTGTCAATGATATCCTTTCTTTTTTCTGCGGAGCTTTGACTTGTTTTGGCGCCGTAGTTGAAGATAAAGAAACGCTCGGAGATTTTGCAGACGTTGGAGTATGCTTTCCAAAGGCTTGAGCGTGTGACATCGAAGGATTGTTCACAGTACCGGAGCTGCCAAAACCTGTCCCGGGTTTTGGCGGTATGAAAGACGTGGCCGGTGTAGGGATAGAATTACTGATGTTATGTGTCTGTACATTTGCTGCGGGTTTTACAGGAGTAGTCTGATGTGTGTTGTCAGATGAGACTTCTGTGCCGCCGTAGTATCTAAGCAGATCAGAAAGACCTCCATTGAAACCGCTTGCAACGCAGTTATAACGCCATACTCCGTTCTTTTTATATAATTCGATAAGAATAACAGCCTTTTCGGATTTAAAGTCATTGCCTACCATAACCATATCAAGGGCATTATTATTCTGAAAAAGCCTAAATTCTGTTCTGGCCATCATTCCCATCGTCTGAGTTCCATCAATATTGACGGTGAAAACTAATTTGTTAATCGAAGCAGGCAGCTTGCCGAGGGTGATAATGAATCTCGATGTATTGCCGCTCATATCATAGCGAATCTCGTTGTTTGGTGAAACAGTCTGATTATAAAATATCATGTAGCGGTCATCGCTAAGCTTGTTCATTTCATCTACACCGAAACATGTGTGATCGTAAACTGCGTTTCCTGTAACCGTCATAGTTACAGTTATGGGAGCATTGATATTAATTATATCACTGAGAGAACCTCTCATGCCTCGTTTCAGTTCCATAGTACGCCTCCGAATCTGTTGTTTATATCTGATAAGTATAAACATGTAATATTATATATTGTTGTAATTATACAACTATATGCGATTAATGTCAAGACTTAATTAAAAAACAAATGATTAATCACGTCCTACGAACTAAGTAGGCACTAAATTCGCAGGACGTGATTTATTCAGTGGCTGCATAGTATTGTCTATGCTTCTATCTGTTTATTGATCGGACTGTTTTCGTCAGCAAGACCTACACTATAGCGAAGTACCGAAAGTGCATCCGTTTTCAGTTTTCGTGTCTTATTGCTTTTTTTACTTCGCTTATTTTATCCATTTTACCTTGCTCCAATCCGGTCTATGTTGGTATTAAGACCTGTTTGGAGTTATTTTAACATTTTGGAATCAATTTGGGTAGACACCGGGGGATTGAGGGAATACATTCATTCAAGCAGGGAAGATGTGCGGGTCGTATTCAGGGACGGGAGTGAAACCAGTAATTGAAATAGGGGCTAACAAAAAGCCAGACGATTTTCTATAACAGAAAAACACAATTAAGACAGCTACCTGATATTAGATATCTCAGCTAAAAAATATTGACTTTTTCACTAAAAAGATTTATTATTGTAATGAAAAGTATCGCTACGCGGACAAATACGTGAGCGAACAAACAATAACCAAGAGGTGACATTATATGAAAAAGTATATTGCATTGTTATTGACAATGGCGATGCTTATGCCGTATGTGGCAACGCCTATGCGTGCATTTGCTGAGGAGCCCGAAAATATTGCGACAGCACAACCAGATGAGAGTGAGTATCTGTGGCATAGCGGACTTAACAAGGATGTTTCTCCGTTTGATTTAATCGACAGCGAATCTACGAAAGCGCATGAGGTTTCCAGCGAGTCGTCAAGTGAAGAAAGCAAAAAAACTGTAAACGGCGACTCTACAACTAATCAGAAGAAATCAGAAGAAACAAAAAAATCATTGCCTGCAATCAGTCGTGGGATTGAAGGCGAATTTGAATATGAGATTATTGAGCCTGATACTGACGAAGAAGAACAAGAAGAGCAAGAACAACAAGAATCATCTGCATATTATTTTGTGACAATTACAGGATACAATGGAAGTAATAGTTCTCCGATCGTCCCCGAGAAGATAGCAGGAGTGAATGTTGAGAGAATAGACCCCTACGCATTTGATAGTAATTCCGCTCTGAGAGAAATAACACTACCCGATACCATCAAAGAAATCGGTTACAATGCCTTCAGTAATTGTGAATTCCTCGAAAAGGTAATATTGCCTGACAGTGTGGAGCGCATAGGCAGCTACGCTTTTGAAAACTGCACTTCGTTGTACAGTATTAATTATCCAGCAAAACTCAATGATGTCGGCGCGGGCATCTTTGAGGGAGATGAATCACTTGTTGCGTTTACAATCCCTGAGAACGTAACAATCGTACCGGGGTCATTACTAAGCGGTTCCTCTATTGAAAGCGTTGAGCTTCCTTCCACTATAATAGAGATTGGTTCGTACGCATTTTATAATTGCTATGATCTGAAGACTATAAATCTACCTGAAGGATTAAAAACAATCGGTTATGAGGCTTTTAGTGGCTGTAGTTCTCTTGAGAAGATCATACTACCTGACAGCGTGGAGAAGATAGGTGACTCCGCTTTTGCAAATTGTACTTCGCTTAGTAGTATCAACTATCCGCTAAATCTGAAAGAGGTAGGATCAGACGTATTTTATGGAGCAACTTCGCTTACAAGGATTGTCATCCCCGAAGGCGTTAAAATAGTTCCCGAGTACTTTTTAAGAAATTCAGGGATCGAAAACGTTGAGCTTCCGTCAACTATAACTGAGATC
>ONAH01000137.1 GCA_900315715.1 uncultured Eubacteriales bacterium | reverse complement strand
ATGTAATTGTCAACAGCTTTTGCGTCGGTGATGTCCATTTCCTCAACGTCTACCGAAACGGGACTGTCGCCCCGCCTCAGCAGCTCCTTGGAAACGTCATACCCTAGCTGACCTTTGCAGCCTGTTACTAATACCTTCATAATTCCTTCTTTCACATAATATAAGTAGACTGTTGTTATATCTTGAGGTTATCGCTTTACCAAAAAGCCGATAAGTCTTTTGATGAAGCCCTTATAATATACACTGCAAAAAAGATGAGAAAACTTAAACGGCTTTTTCAGAGTTAAAAACTTATTGTACACATTCCAACTTTCCATATATGCTTCGTAAATATAGTCAATGTTGGAATAATACGCTTCTTTGACCACCCATTGATAACCGTAGTAGCCTACATATTTTTTAATATATTTTTTAAAAGCCTTTTTCAGATACCTTTCACTTAAGTAACTCTCGTTAGGCATTCTATATGAATAATCATCAACAAATCTTTTGAAGCACTTAGTCGGAGCAAGAATAAACGGACCTGCGCCAAAGTCTACCGGATAAATTGATAGATTTGCATCAATATAAATCACACCAAGATGTTTCGCAATGTTAATGCCGACAGTGTGATCGATAGTGAAAGGTTGTTTTTCAATAATTATAATATCTTGTCCATCGTTCCCAAATAAAACATTATGATGTAAAGTGCCTGAAACCATTGCACAAACGTTTGAATTGCGCAAATAAAAAATCATTTGCGATAAGGTTATTTCTTCGGGTGCTAAAATTTTATAATCATTGTTTTCAAAAAACGAGTCAACAAAGTCATTGCCTATTTCAAACTGATTTGCTTTTTTTAGATGACTTCTGGTAAAGAAAACTCTGTCATATCTGTTCCAAGTGCCATCAGCAACAATATTATCACCGACAGTCTTAAAGATGTTTTTAAACTGTTCTGAAAAATGTTTTGTCCTTTCGTAACCTAATTCAGGCACAACAACTTCTCTGTATTTTTGAGGTTGATTTATTATCTCAAGTTTATCCCAAACTCCAGGCAATTCAAAAAATTCTTTATAATTCCCTTTGATTTCACGTTCTTCCTCACAGTCAATTACAAAAACGTAATTATCAATTGTTTCGTCGTTTTCCAAGAAATACCATAATCGAGCTACTGCTTCAACCAAAAAATGTCCCCAATGGTTAACCAGATAACCGCAGTATACTACTTTTTTATCAATTGTTTTCTCACACTGCGACTGATAACCTGACTCAACAACGCCTTCTATTGCGGACTCGGAAACATAGTATCCGTCACTGTCAAGTACACCTGCATATCCAAAAAGGAGATGTTCTGTGTGGTGCTTCTTTAATGGAAGAATTGTTGCATTCGAATAGACATCTGCATTTAAGGACTGTTTTTCTATTAAAGAGCTTTCGTAAGTGTTTTGTAGCTTCTTCGCCTTTAGTGGTCTTAAATAACTTAAGTTAATGTTCTCCATGCTTCCCTCTGCTTTTGTAAAACTATTTATGAAATCTTCTCATCACAAAATGCTTGAAATCGCCAAGTTTGTTGTGGACAAAGCCTGTGGCTCTGTGCTTGTAATAATACTTTAACGGATTCCTAAGGTAATTGTTTATTAATCCCTGGGCGGTATCGCTGATGAAATAACCATTTCCGTTTTGCACCAGTAATTCTTTGATATTCTCTTTGCGGCACAAATCTTTATACTTTTTGTATCCGTATCCTACTTCAGGGAGTAATCTCAATGATTCGGTTAGGTACCTTGCGGTAATACTGTTTTTTACGCGTACTTCTTCGTTTTTTGACCTGTATTGGTCAAAGAAAAACTGCTTAAGCTCATAATAAGCCCGCAGCTTTTGCAAGGCGTATTGCTTGTAATTCCTGTTCATCTTTGTTGAAGAATAGGGATTATTGATGTAATAGAACGACATTTTGTCTTCCGCAACAATTTTATCTGCCAGATAAAGGGCTTTGCTGCGAAACACTTCGTCTTCTCCGTATTTTAAAAAGGCGGGGAATACAATATTGTTCTTAATCAAGAACTCTCGCCTGAACATAAACGAGCAAAAGCTGTGATAAAACAGACCTGCTGCATAATCTCCACCGCTAAGTGTTTCAGGCTTTACTCTGACGTATTCGGTGGGGTTGCAGTCAAGATCTGCAAAACAGCATGAAAAGACAAATATGTCTACATTACCATTTGTTAATTTTTGGTTCAAATCGTTGTCATAGTAATCTTCGTCCCATACGTCATCGGAATCGAGAAAAGCAATGTATTTGCCTTCTGAGTTTTTAATGCCGACATTGCGAGTATCGGCAACGCCTGTGTTTTCCTTGTTTATTAGTTTTACGGAAGGGTACTCGGATTTCAACTTCTCGCAGACCTCTGAGGTGCTATCCTTTGAACCGTCGTTAACAATAATTATCTCATAATCATCGCTCTTTTGCTTTACAAGCGATTGCACGGTTCTCTCAATTGTAGATGCACAATTGTAGGCAGGTATAATAATACTTAATAATGCTTTATTATCCATAACGCTCCTGCTTAATCAAAAACTATACTTATTACCTTATTTAATAATCTGCTTAGGGGGATTTCAACAAGTTTATAAAAAAGGAAACTAACAATTAAACAAATCAATAATGATAATAAAAACGTAATAAAGAAGGCTGAACTATAACCCGTGCACGGACATATCCAGCTGAAAAACGGATGTGAGAAGAAGGCGATTACAAAATGGTGAATTAGGAAAATTGAGAATGAAATCTTACCTAAAAAAGCAAATACCTTTCCACCAAGCATCTTATTTGCAGTATTCTCAAAAACAAGAAAAACAAAAATTACGCAAATTGCAATAGCAAGTTGCAACAATT
>ONAH01000074.1 GCA_900315715.1 uncultured Eubacteriales bacterium | reverse complement strand
GCAGATCCCGCAGATCCCGCTGATCCTCCGGCATCGCCGACAGCCAATAATACAAAAGAACTTGATTTTGAAAATCTTGTAAAAGTTCCGATCGAAAAGAGCGGAGATACAGCATCTATCGGAACATGGGGTATCGCAGGCGACTTCCCGGGAAATAACTGGGGTAGAGGCGACGGCGGCTCAGAAACAAAATACTACAATTTACTTAATAAAACTGATAGCGAAGGATACATTCATTCGTATAAATTCGAAAATCTGCCGGCAGGCGACTATATGTATAAGTTCGTATCAATGTATGAAGATAGCGGAGAGTTTAAAGGCGATGAGATATGGGTAGGTGATCCTGCATCTTCAAACCCTGATAAGAATGCTATGCTTCATGTTGATAGCGGATATAATGTTACATTGAGATTTGACCGCTTTAACGGCATAATCCTTTCACCTATCTTTGAGAAAATAGGCGGAGGCGGTGTAGTTGATCCTTCGGGCGAAAGTTACAGACTCTTCTGCGACGAAAACAACTGGGGCCGTGATGCCGGAGTTGACGGTACGCATTATTACATGAAGGCGTATAACATGGATCTCCAGCCGGATAATTACACTTTCTACGCAGACATCTTGACTAAGGGCGGTCACACCGAACACTTGAAGGTGCTCAAAGAAGTAGACGGTCACGAAGGTCCTGACTCAGCAGGCTGGAGCGGCAACGCATGGCCGAATGAGGACTACACAATCGATATCCCGGGAACAAGTATGGATACATACTCTGTTCGTGTTTATTTCGATGAAATTAACAGAAATGTTTATTCGGATGATCCTGTTCCGATAAGCAGTATTTCCAGCGATAAGTTCTATGTTGTAGGTAACTTCAATGATTGGGGCGGCAAATTCGGTACGGCTCATACTTATGAAGGCGCAACAGCAGGCGACAAGTACTATCTTGGCAGTACACCTGTTATTGAGGGTAACTATGCAGTTTACGAAGTAGATATCGGTCAGCAGGAGATCGGTAACTACGAAGCAAAGATTATTGCAGTTAATGATTCAAGTTCAGGCGAAATCGACTACAACCGTTCATGGGGTGCTGCTAACTCCGAAGGCGTTACATCAGGTTCCGATAAGGCGGCATTCAGCTTCTCAACAGATCATGTTTACTACTTGTCAATAGTATTTAAGTACGATCTTACAGACGCTACTAAGTCGGTTATACAGTATAAGAAAACTGCAGTCTCTGACGATACAACAATTACATCTGTACAGGTTGGCTTCCTCAATAAGCAGCTTGAAAATGTTAACGAACCACACGATAAGACAAACTTCGCTACACCATGGTCGGATGTATATGTAACATATACAACTCCAAGAGGATTGAAGAAAGACGTTGTTGTTGATTTGTCAACAGAAACAAACGGTGTTGTTTGGACTAAGATTCCAAGCGATGCATATGACGTTTACTTCAGTAATATGAAGTTTGAATTTAAGGATACGGACGGCTATCAGTATACTGAAAAACTTCCGAATTCAAGAGTAACAAATAACTACCCTATCTATGTACCTGTAACTTCCGAAGAGGATAGCAAACATAATGTTCAGTGGAAGTTCGGCGAAGCAGATTTCTACCGTTCATATACAAATAGTATAGAGGATTATCATACACCTGCAAATACAGAGATGACATGGGTAGGTTCCTATCAGACTAACTACTACAATGTTCCTCTTGTAAACCTCCTTGAAGAGATTCTCTATGATCAGAAGAACCTAAAGGGTGCATATGCTTTCTCAGCATATCCTTATACAAGCGATATGACTGTTGACGGCCAGAGTTGTGTATTCTCAAGAAGTAAATTCATTACATATCAGGGTGAGAATTATTTCTATATTCCAAGTTCAACAGGTTACTCATATCTTATCTGCCAGGGCAGTACAAAGTCCGGCGGCGGATATCTGAAAGAGAATGAGTTCGCACTTGAGGCAGGTGCTTGGGATGATTCTCATACACGAATGGAAAACAGACAAGGTGCGATATTCACTTCTAACGGATCGTACTACGACGGTTCAAAGAGTGCACACTCATACAATGGATACACTCCTAACTGGTATACAATTAAACTTCCTGTAACCGATGAGTTTACTATTGAAAATATTACCGGTGTTGTAAGTGACGGATACAAGGTAATCGAAAGCAACTCCTCAAAAACTAAGGTTGCTAAAGCAGGCGACTATTTCAACCGTCCGGTATATATCTACTATGATAAGGACTATCAGGGTAATACAAGCGTTAAAACATATACATACGATACAGAGTTCGGTAGCGTTGACACCAACAAAGAGGGTAAGGTTACTGTATATCTGAATAAGCCAAGCGATTGGAGCGATAATGTTAAAGTTAACGCATACAGTATTATCGGAAGCGGCGCAAATGCTGATATGGAATTAGATACTACCGACTCAACATCAGGACGCAGTTTCTATAAGTTCACATTTGATGCAGGTCAGTATTGCTTCTTCAGATTCTATGATAAAGATGATCCGGGTAAGACTACTGATGTTATGACTCTGACTGGTGAAGAAAACGAAAACCGTGAGTACAGAATTCTTTGTAATGCTGCAAACGGAAATCTTAAAGAATTTGAATTCTATCTGCATCCGAAGACAAAAGCTCTTTATGCATGGCAGGATGCACGTGCTGCCAAGTATGCAACAGATATCCCAAGAAGCTATACTTACGACGCAAGCGGATATCATGCAGAACCGTCATCACCGCTCAAATATCTGGGCGATCTTGAAACAAACGCATACAATTATTATAACGGCTCAGGTCCGTGGTCAGACGAAGGTGCTTCGGATTACCATGACAAGGCTTTGGCAGCAAGAACATTCGCAGCAGCTATCAAGAAAGCAAGAATTTATATTGCATGTGATCCGACAGTAGCCACCGATCCGGTTGAGCGCAGCTACATATTCCCTGAGAAAGAATCAAGAGATGAAATTCTTTCTTATGAACCACGTTGGGTAAGCTCACTTAGATTTGTTCATGACGAAGCTATGAAGCTGTATGAGAAGCCTGCAACAGAAGATATTACAGGTAGTCTGTATGCTTATGCAGATGAAATTGAGAGAATCATTCAGTTCCCTGAAACTATACTTAATCCTGAAGCTATCCAGATAATTGTTGATAACCAGCCTGTATATCAGGAATTGTTCGAAGATCCGTCCGATCCTACTAAGGTTACATCAACAGTTAAGAACGGTGACTGGGATATAGGTAAGATTCGTCTATATACAAAGGATAGTACAAACACAATTAAGGAAGCTGCGCTTAAGCTTTATGACACAACACAGTCTTCCGAGGGCTTCTATGCATATGTATTTATGGCAAAGAAATTCCAGTCAGTTCCGACAGATCCGCTGAAGTTCAATGTAGGTCAGGTAACAGATATACCAACGGAAGTGTTCGATCTTACACCGGGTACAACTTATATCTACCATACTGCAACAGGTGAGTTTGAGGAAGATAAGGCTATCCATACAATAACTTGCGTTTACAATGTGCTTGAAAAGGGCGGCAGAGGCGACGCTTACGGAAAATATGTATCAAAGAATTACGGCGATAAGATTAACTTGATGTTCCTGTACGATACTGAGGTTAACTATGACAGTAAAACATACAAAATAATGGCCGGTGCATACACAATAAGCGGCGCATATTCGCACTTCACAACCGACTTCTCAGGTCAGACAGGTATTAACCTCTTTACTGATGCAGCAAATCAATACTTCAGCAAACCGAAGATATGCGGTCTTACCGGAAGCACTACATTACCGGATTATACCACATATTCGGCAAGTCAGAGCGGCGGCGGAAATGATCTTGATATCGTTGCCGATGGTCTTAGCGGAGGAGCTGCATTAGAGTTCGAAACTGATGCATCAACAGGTCGTGTAAACTTCAGATGGAGCAATGTTAAGAGCTCAACAGGCTCAAACGCTGATACATTGAGTCTGCCTTCTGATGTAAGTCTTAAAGCAGGTGTTGCAACAGTAGCCGTAAATAATCTTATTCTCAATGGCCATGAGTTCCATATTGAGGCTAAGAAGGTTACATTCTACTGCGATACTAAGATTACAACAAGCGCAGGAACATTCACAATTTCACATGGTACATATCTCTTCAACAATCTGTCAGGCTCAGCTACACTCGTTCCGATTGACTTGAGTACAACAGGTACTGCACACGATTGGAGAAAGAGCTACATCCTCGTAGAGGAAGTAAAGACCGATCTGGGAGGAGGTAAGTTCGTTGTTAAGTAATTATTTTCATAACAAGAAAAAAAGCAAAAAAGGTTTTACACTTGTTGAGGCAGTTTGCTCAGTTATGATACTTGCAATAGTATTTGCGGGCGTACTTAACTCAATAGCTTTCGCAAGACAGATGGTGTTCACTGACAACGTTCGTGATAAAGCTTCGGACAGAGCTCAGATAGTTGCAGATGAACTTATAAATGTCTGCACAGGTAAAAATCCCGATGATCCCGACTTAACAAATGTTTTAGCAAGTATTGAAAACGAAGTAAACGACGTTATCAATAATGCCGATGATCCGCAGTACGATCATGTCGGAAATGTTACACTGGTTAGTTCACTTACAGGAGTAGATGCTTATAACCCGGCACACAATCCAGAAATTCAGGTTACTATTGAGCCTGTATCGGAAAGTATGGCTGATGTAACAGTGGGCGGCTTCGACTCTAAGGAAACTACTCAGGCCGGTTGGAATATTACTCTTAGAATATATTATCAGGCTATTGGACGTCAGGATCATTGGCAGGCAACAGAAATCTCTGCTTTTGCACCATACACTTATGTATCGTGATGGCGCAGCATTATGAAAGGTGGTCAAAAAATGAAATTTAAAGACTTTTTCAGAAGATATAAAGGCAGAGAAAAAAAGGGCTTTACATTAGTTGAGATGATTGCGGTAATAGCTGTACTTGCAATTACTTCAACTGCTACAATAAGCATTTTCCTTGCTGTTAGAGATACGGTAAGAGATACAAGCAGAGTTACCACAGATCAGTTCAATATCTCACAGATTGAGAAGTATATCAGAAATGAACTCCAGGTAGCTTCTAAGGTTGATGTTTATGACAGAGATGGAACATCTAATCTGCCTGTACTTCCTAGTGGACGTACTTGGGTAGAGGACGATGAGTGTATGGTTTACGATGCGGCTAACAAATGCGTTCACTTTATGAAAGTAGTTGATAGCGCCGGTACATGGCAGCCAAGACTTACCATACCCAGTGTTTCTTACGTAAGAATTCAGATCGTTCCTGTAAACTACAAGGCAATCAAGGATTATCAGGATATTATCGATGCGGGCGGTTCAGCAACCGATCCTGCAAAGAAAAAGCCGCTTAAGGTTTTCTATGAAATCAAAGGTAAAAGCTTTACTTATTCAGGTGGTATGATCCTTAATAACACTAAGGCAGGTTCTCCTGATTTGACATGGTATACTACCGAACCTCCATACTGCCCCGAATTGATTTGGGGTGTTGATGAGGAAGGTGTAACACCTTCGGGATTCGCTCCCAGTAATGACTTGATTCTGGTTTTCCACAGCGATTATTCTAAGGATACAGAAACAACTTGATTTTTCTAAATAAAAATTGTCCCCGTCGTTTTGGCGGGGACTTTTCTTATAATAGTGCACCGATGTGTGTTACTGCACTGTCAGAATATAATATGCTGCAGGTTTCGTCAAGCTTGCTTACTGCCAGTGCGGAACACGGCAGAATTGTGCCGTATTCACATAAGTATCGCCTGAGTGGAGTGTCATATCGCTGGTTGTATTTGAGAAGAAGATAATATCCATCTGTGTTTGAGTGGTATAGGGTGCTTTTGGTTTGATAATTCTTTTCGTGCAAATGTTTGATGACTATTAGAAGTGTTTCGGCGTTGCTAATGTGTATAAGACAATGCTTGAAATTTTGTTTAATATGGTATTTTTTGTGAATGGATTTGTCGTGTATCGTTACCAGCAGAAAACACCCGTTGCCGTATGGAAGCGTTTCAACATACAGACGCTTGAGGTTCGGGTGTAAGCCGACTTTCACAAATGCAAGAGAAATAATCTCTCTGATAAGAAAAGCCTGATCCTTATTCTCCATGTTCAGAGTATCCGCATCAACTTCAAATGCGTCTAAATCGTCGCTTTTTAGTGTTATCAGCAGTCGATTGCTGTCGATCCGTTCAATAATCATTAATAATTCCTCCCGAATTTCTTATGTTACTATAATATAATATGCAGAGGGTTTCTGACAATGAAAAAATATTACCACTTTAATAAATGTTGATAAATTTTGTATAGATTAAATTATATGAGGAAAAATCTTTACAAAATTACCAAAATTAATTTTATTAAACTATTGAAAAATACTTTTAATCGTGTTAAAATAATCTTAGAAGTCGAGAGCTTCAGAATATTCGGCAAAATATATTGAAAAGGAGATAATTATTATGAAGAATTTGAAAAAAGGCATAGCTCTTGCTATGGCTGCATCGCTTTCAGTATGTGCATTTGCAGGTTGTAACAATACAAACAATACATCATCTACACCTGCTGAGACACCTTCAGGCGATACTACATCAACTGCCGCTCCTGATGCAACAGGTGGAAAGGTTTATTATCTTAACTTTAAGCCTGAGCAGGCTGAGCTTTGGACACAGCTTGCTAAAACATACACAGAGAAGACAGGTGTTACAGTAAAGGTTGATACAGCAGCTTCCGGTACATACGAGGAAACACTTAAGGCAGAAATGGCTAAGTCTGAGGCTCCAACTCTCTTCCAGGTTAACGGACCTGTTGAGCTTGCTACTTGGACAGATTATTGCTATGACCTTAAAGACACTTCCGTTTATAAGAACCTCAAGAGCGATGACTTTGCTCTTATCGAGAACGACGCTGTTAAAGGTGTTGCTTATGTTATCGAAACATACGGAATTATCTACAACAAGACTCTTCTCAACAAGTACTTTGAGACAGACGGCGCAGTAGTTAAGTCTGTTGACGAGATCAATAGCTTCGATAAGTTTAAGGCAGTAGTTGAGGATATCCAGGCTAAGAAGGACGATCTTGGTATTCAGGGCGCATTCACATCATCAGGTATGGATTCAAGCTCTGACTGGAGATTTAAGACTCACCTTGCTAACCTCCCGATCTACTATGAGTATAAGGCAGACGGTATCGATTCAACAAGCGCTATCAAGGGCACATACCTTGATAACTATAAGGCTATCTGGGATCTCTATATCAACAACGGTACTTGCGAGAAGACAATGCTCTCTTCTAAGACAGGTGACGATGCAGCTTCTGAGTTTGCTCTTGGTGAGGCTGTATTCTATCAGAACGGTACTTGGGCTTATGCTGATTGTATCTCTGAAGGCCTTACAGATGACGATCTTGGTATGCTCCCGATCTTTATCGGCGGTGAGGGCGAAGAAAATCAGGGCCTTTGCACAGGTTCTGAGAACTACTGGTGCGTTAATAACAAGGCTTCTGAGGCTGATATTCAGGCTACACTTGCATTCCTTGATTGGGTTATCACAAGCGACGAAGGCAGATCATGCCTTGCTAAGGACATGGGCTTCGTAACTCCGTTCTCAACATTTGATGACGGCTATCAGGCTGATAACGCTCTTATTAAGGCTTCTAATGAGTACATCGCTGCAGGTAAGACTGCTGTTTCCTGGAACTTCTCTACTATTCCTTCAGAGAAGTGGAAGGACGACGTTGGCAGCGCTCTGCTTGAGTATGCTCAGGGTACTGGTGAGTGGGATGCTGTTGTTACTGCTTTCGTTGACGGCTGGAAAACAGAGTATGAGGCTGTAAACGGCGCTGCAACTCCTGACGCATAATTTAAGTTTTCTCATAAATTGCGTGAGCAGTTTTGGATCACTTTTTTAAATCAAAAATTCCTTAACATACCTTTCATATTAAAAAAGAGAGAGTGGACGGAACTGCTCCGTTCACTCTCTGTAAGTTAGAACATAAATAATATATTTATACACCAAATAAAATAAAAGTACGGCAGTTGCCGAAAAGGTGGTTTTTCACAAATAAGGCGCTGCGGCGATTGAGATGATATTATGTTGGATTTAAACAGACTTATCGTATATAGAGATATTCCGTACAGCGAATTAATGTATGAGATGGCGGCTCTTATGAATGATGCTGATGTGTATTCCGATACAGACGAAAACAGAGATAAACTCTATTTTTGTATCAGTAAGCTTGTGGAGCTTGCCGGTGAGTACGGGTTTGAGGGTAACCTGTGGCAGAATTATTTGACATGGCTGCTTGTTAATCACGAAAACGGTTTCAGTACTGCTTGCGAAATAAAGGGTATTCCGGAGGGTACTATCCTTAAACTTGCTGAGCTTGATTTTGGAATTTTCAGACAGATGTTTCTGTATGATTTCAAACGCCTAAAGGCTGTTTGCGCCGATAGTGCGCTGGATCTGGTGCTGAATTATAAACGCTCCGATAATGCGGGAAAAATATTCAACAAACGTATTCGTGATTGTATATGCTCTTTGAGCAGAACTCTTGCTGACAGTATTAACACGCATGAGTTTACTTGGTTTATGATACAGTTCTATCAGAGCTTTGGAGTGGGTAAGTTCGGTCTGCACAAGGCTTTTAGAGTTGTGCATAATGAGGGCGGTACTGCAAAGATTGTACCGATAAATAATATCGCTCATGTCAAACTTGACGACCTTGTGGGATATGAGAGCGCTAAGAAAAAACTTATAGAAAATACCGAAGCTTTTCTAAGCGGAAAACGTGCAAATAACTGTCTGCTGTTCGGCGACGCAGGTACAGGAAAATCGTCATCTATAAAAGCAATTCTTAATAAGTATTACAGCGACGGACTGCGTATAATTGAAATATATAAGCACCAGCTTTGTGACCTGAACGATGTTATTGCTCAGATAAAACACAGAAATTACAAATTTATCATCTATATGGACGACCTTTCGTTTGAGGATTTTGAGGTGGAGTATAAGTACCTTAAAGCTATTATTGAGGGCGGACTGGAGAAAAAACCTCAGAACGTGCTGATCTATGCAACCTCAAACAGACGCCATATCATAAAAGAGAACTTCTCCGACCGTGAGGGGTGGAGCGGCGATGTGCATAAGACGGATACTATGCAGGAAAAATTGTCGCTGTCGGCACGGTTCGGTGTAACGATTTTCTTTGGTTCGCCGATAAAGAAAGAGTACGAACAAATCGTGAGTACGCTTGCTGAGAGAAACGGTGTAACTATGGAAAGAGACAAGCTTTTGCAAGAGGCTAACAAGTGGGCGCTTAACCACGGCGGAATGTCGGGCAGAACCGCTCAGCAGTTTGTTGATTATCTGCTTGGACAGCAGTAGGCTTGCTTGTGAAAAGTTACCTTTTTCGGTAATTGCTGTACTTTTTGTCCGATGTGTCGGGCAGGAAAATTTATTAAACAGGCTGACAAGAGGGGAAGATCAGAGTGAATAAAAAAGTTTTAAGAGTATATTTTCCGCTTTTTGCGTTGCCAACCTTAATAGCGTTTATTATTGGATTTTTAGTACCGTTTGGTATGGGAATATATCTTTCGTTCTGTAAGTTCACCACGGTAAACGACGCAGAGTGGGTGGGCTTGCACAACTTTACGGATATATTCAAAGATAAAGATTTTATCCACGCATTGTGGTACACGGCATTGTTTGCAGTGGTATCTGTTATAACAATAAATGTTTTTGGCTTTGCAATAGCTATGCTGCTTACAAAGGGCATAAGAGGAACAAATATTTTCAGAACGGTATTCTTTATGCCGAACTTGATCGGCGGTATCGTTTTGGGTTATATCTGGCAGCTTATTCTTAACGGAATACTTGCTAACTTCGGCCAGACGCTTACATATAGTGCAACGAACGGTTTCTGGGGTATGATAATACTGATGAACTGGCAGCAGATAGGCTATATGATGATTATTTATATCGCAGGAATTCAGAATGTTCCGGGCGAACTGCTTGAGGCTGCACGTATAGACGGCGCAACCAATGGTCAGGTGCTTACCAAGGTAATATTGCCAATGGTAATGCCTTCAATTACAATTTGTACATTCCTTACACTTACAAACTCCTTTAAGCTGTTTGACCAGAACCTTGCGCTCACAAACGGCGCACCGTCAAATAAGTCGGAGCTGCTTGCACTCAATATTTATAATACGTTCTACGGCAGACCGGGTTATGAGGGTGTAGGTCAGGCAAAGGCTGTTGTGTTCTTCTTCATAGTAGGAGCACTTGCAATAGCACAGCTTATCTTCACACATAGGAAGGAGGTACAGCAGTAATGGCAGTATATAAACCAACTACTCTCCAAAAGGGCGATGAACTGCCGCCGGAAATTGCGAAGCTGGTTAAAGAAAGCGCACGCAGAAAGGCAGGACGTGACAGCAGCAGAAAGTCACCGTATGCAGGATTGTGGACAGTTCTGCTTTCGCTCATATCGGTTATATATGTTATACCGATAGTATTGGTGTTCGTAAACTCTTTTAAGAGAAAAGCGTACATAAACAAAAGCCCGTTTACTCTGCCAACCGATAAAACTATCGTTGATCCGCTGTTCAATAACTATACTTCAGGTATGGAGAAAATCGGATTTGTTTCCGCATTCGGAAATTCTCTGCTGATTACGGTAGGTTCGGTTATAGTTATCATTCTCTGTACGTCAATGTGCGGCTGGTATATTACAAGAGTAAACAGCATTTTCTCAAAATGTATGTACTATTTGTGCGTATTCTCAATGATCGTACCGTTCCAGATGGTAATGTTTACACTTGCTAAAACTTCCGATAAGCTAAAGCTTGGCAATCCGATTGGTATTATTGTTGTGTACCTTGGATTCGGCGCAGGTCTGGCGGTGTTTATGTTCTGCGGATTTGCAAAGTCGATACCTATTGAGATAGAAGAGGCTGCAATGATAGACGGTTGTAACCCTGTACAGACTTATTTCCAGGTTGTTATGCCTATACTTAAACCAACTTGTATTTCGGTAGCAATTCTTGAGGCAATGTGGATTTGGAACGACTACCTCTTGCCGTCACTTGTTCTCGACAAAACTAAGTATAAAACTATTCCGATTGCTATTCAGTACCTTAAGGGCGGATTTGGTTCGGTAGATATGGGTGCTATGATGGCTATGCTCGTTCTTGCAATAGTTCCGATTATTATATTCTATCTGGTTTGCCAGAAGTATATTATCGAAGGTGTTGTTTCGGGTGCCGTAAAGGGATAATTATCTATATGTTAATAAGCAGCTCTTTTAACAGGGCTGCTTTTTTTTGTGAAAAACGGAGATTTTGAATTTTTTATGAATTAAATTAAAAGAAATGTTGACAATAGAAATGAAAAATTGTATAATTAACATATAGTTGTAATTCAAAATTCAATGTAAGGGAGGTATTATTATGGATTACGATTATAGCTACAATTATAATTCAAGCGACAATACAGTGTCCAACATTATTTCACTTTTAATGGCAATTCTTCTGATTGTTTCTTACTGGAAGATGTTTCAGAAGGCAGGTCAACCCGGCTGGAAGGCAATTGTACCGCTTTATAACGGTTATACATTGACTTCTCTTGTTTTCTCAAGTGGTTGGTATTTCTTACTGGCAATTGTACCGATTGCAAACATAGTTTTCTATTGCATGCTTTGTACAAGACTTGCAAGGGCTTACGGTAAGGGAACAGGATTCGGAGTTCTTACGATTTTCTTCCCGTATGTATGTTTCCCGATACTTGCGTTTAGTTCTGACGCTTACTATACCGGCAATCCTGTATATGGCGGCGGTTACAACGGTGCTTACAACAATATGGGCGGTTATCCGCAGCAGGGATATGATCCATATCAGCAGGCAAACAACAACTATGATCCGAATAATTACTACGGTCAGGGTACTCCTGTACAGAACAATGATCCTAATGCTTACGGTCAGAACAATTACGG
>ONAH01000135.1 GCA_900315715.1 uncultured Eubacteriales bacterium | reverse complement strand
CTTTTCGTCCTGAATTCTCTTAATCCAGTCATATGACATCGTTTCGATTTCAGGCTGAAAATATTTTTTCTGCATTGTTATCACACCTTTGTTTGAATAGATTAATTGTTATAGCCTAAGCTGAATGCTTTCTTATTTATCTCAATAAAATTCGGCTTAACACACTTCTCTATCGCTGTTTCCCACTTTTCATATGGAATTTCGAAATACTTTGCAAGTCTGCCCATTAGAACGATATTGCATGCTTTCGCCGAACCTGCCTGAGAAGCTAGTGACAGTGCGTCAATTGCGTCTACATTTACGCCCTTTTCGGTCATCTCCTCTAGAATACTCTCCGGATATGTCTCACTGCCAATTATTACCGGCATAGGATCTATCTGCTGTGTATTTACAATAACCGTACCGTCTTTTTTGAGATCCTTGATATATCTTGCAGCTTCAAGTTTCTCAAAACTCACTATAAAGTCTGCCTCTCCTTCCTCTATTATTGGAGAGTAAACCTTATCACCGAATTTTACATATGTTACAACAGAACCGCCTCTTTGGCTCATTCCGTGAACTTCACTTACCTTTACGTCATAGCCCTCATCTACAAGCAATCTTCCAAGAAGCTTTGAAGCAAGCAGAGAGCCTTGACCGCCTACACCTACGATCATAATGTTCTTTGTTGCCATTATTACTCTACCTCACTTTCAAATGCGCCAAACGGACATAGTCCTGCACATACTCCGCAACCTATGCATAGAGTATTATCTATTACTGCGTGCTTATCTCTGAACGATATTGCAGGACACCCAAACTTCATGCACTTTTTACAGCCTCTGCACTTATCCGGGTTTATTTTAAGCGGCTTTTTCGGCTTTACATACTTTAATAGCACACAAGGTCTGCGTGAGATTATTACTGATGGCTCATTCTTTTCAAGCTCCTCTTTTACCACTCTCTCACACTCTTCAAGGTTATACGGATCTACTACTCTTACAGAATTTATTCCCACAGATCTGCATAGGCTTTCAAGATCAACCTTGCCCGCAGGATCGCCCTTGATGTTATATCCTGTTGTCGGGTTCTGCTGATGTCCTGTCATTCCTGTGATAGAGTTATCAAGAATTATTACAGTTGAGTTTGACTGGTTATATGCTATGTTTATAAGACCTGTAACACCTGAGTGCATAAACGTTGAATCGCCTATTACACATACTGTCTTACCCTCTGTTTCAGTGCTGCCTGCTTTGTTGTAACCGTGAAGTCCAGATACGGACGCACCCATGCACAGTGTCATATCAAGGGCGTTAAGCGGCGGCATTGAACCAAGTGTATAACAGCCTATATCGCCCAATACGGTAATCTTATTCTTTGCAAGAACATAGTACATACCTCTGTGTGGACAGCCTGCGCACATCATCGGCGGTCTTACGGGAACTTTTGTATCAAGACAGACATTCTCTTTTGCGTCCATTTCAAATGCCTGTGCAATTGTCTTTTGTGAAAACTCTCCTATTATGGAGAACTTCTCCTTGCCGACAACATCTACACCTATATTCTTGCAGTGTGTTTCGATAATCGGATCAAGTTCTTCAATAACATAAACCTTGCTTACTTTTGCAGCAAATTCTTTAATAAGATTTACAGGTAACGGATTTACCATACCAAGCTTGAGTATTGCAACTCCATCGCCAAATACTTCCTTTACATACTGGTATGATGTTGATGATGTAATGATACCAAAATCATACTTTCCGCTGCCTTCTTCTACTCTGTTGAGCGGAGATGTTTCGGCATATTCTGTTAGCTTTCTTGTTCTCTCCTCAACAATAGGGTGTCGTACAATAGCATTTGCAGGAGCCATTATATATTTCTTAGGGTTCTTTACATACTCCTTCTCATGCTCTACTCTTTCGCCCTTTTCAACTATACTCTGTGAATGTGCAACTCTTGTGCACATCTTTATGAATACCGGAGTATCATACTGCTCGGAAAGCTCAAACGCAATCTTCGCATAATCAAGTGCTTCCTGTGAATCTGACGGCTCAAGCATTGGTACCTTTGCAGCAATCGCATAGTGACGTGAATCCTGCTCGTTCTGTGATGAATGCATTCCGGGATCGTCTGCTACACATATTACCATACCTGCATTTACACCTGTATAGGACATTGTAAACAGCGGATCTGCCGCTACGTTTAATCCAACGTGTTTCATACAGCATGCAGAACGCTTGCCTCTCAGCGACGCACCAAACGCCGTTTCTGTTGCTACCTTTTCATTTGGAGCCCATTCGCTGTAAACATCGTTATACTTTGCGAACTCCTCTGTTATCTCGGTACTCGGTGTACCCGGATAGCTTGATATAACGGAGCAGCCTGCCTCATATATACCACGGGCAAGTGCAGCGTTGCCAATCATAAGTTCTTTCATTGTTAAACCACCTTTTATATACCTTTTATTATTATTCTCACTGATTTCTCAAATCTACTATTCTCTTTGCCTTGCCCTGGAAACGCTCGATAGTCTTTGGTGCTACAAGTGTTACCTTTGTTCTCAGTCCTAAAATAGACTGCATTTTTGCCTCAATATGCTTCTTTAGATCGCTTAATCTCTGATAATTCTCAAGCAAATCGGCATTGTCAAGCTCTACCTTAATCTCAAGATTATCTCTGAAATGCTCTCTTGTTATTATCAGCACATAGTGCGGTGCTATATCCTTAATATTTATGAGTATATTCTCTATCTGTGTCGGGAATACATTTACGCCCTTGATAATCAGCATATCGTCGGTTCTTCCCATTGTCTTTGCCATTCGTGCGTGTGTTCTTCCGCATGGACATGGTTCATATGTTATCTTCGTGATATCCTTCGTTCTGTATCTGAGAACAGGCATTCCTCTTCTGGTCAGAGTTGTAATAACAAGCTCTCCTACTTCACCCTCAGGAAGTCTTTTGCCTGTTTCTGTGTCTATTATTTCCGGCAGGAAATGATCCTCTGCAAAATGCATTCCGTTTCTTGCCTCACAGTCTCCGGATACACCCGGTCCGCCCAATTCTGTCATACCGTAGTTGTCGGATACACGGATATTGAAGTTTGCCTCTATCTGAGATCTCATTGCCGGTGTACATGGCTCAGAACCAAGAATACCAAGACGCAGAGAGTAATCGGAAAGCGGATATCCTGCTTCCTTTACACTTTCGGATAAGTATAGTGCGTATGAAGGCGTTGCTACAAGTCCTGTAACACCGTAGTCACGCATCATCATCAGCTGCTTTTCCGTGTTACCTGATGATGCTGGTATTACAGTTGCACCAAGGTTTTCAAGTCCGTAGTGCAATCCTAACGCTCCTGTGAATAGTCCGTAGCCAAAGCTTACCTGGATTATATCGTCTGATGTAACTCCGCCTGCAACGGCTACACGTGATACACAGTCTGCCCATAGCTTGATGTCGTCTTTTGTATAAACACCTACTGTTGGCTTTCCTGTTGTGCCTGATGAGGCGTGGATACGAACAATGTCCTTCATTGGAGCAGCCATTAGCCCGAACGGATAGTTATCTCTGAAATCGTCCTTTGTAGTAAATGGTATGTACTCTATATCCGAGAGTGTTTTTATCTTGGATCCGTCGCCTACACCTGCTTCTGTCAGACGCTTATTGTAGAGCGGTACATTGTCATAGCAATACTTTACCGTTTGCTTTAATCTTTCAAGCTGAATTTCTTCGATCTTTTTTCTTGGCAGTGTTTCAATATCCTTCTGAAACATCATTTTTATCATTTCCTTCTTTATATTAATATTTTTGATACATTTATTATGTATCGTTTAATCATGCATTTTCAGTTGTTTCGTCCTCTGCAATTGACTTCTTTGACGAAACCGTAACTTTCTTATTATAGCATGAGAAAATCTTATCTGTTCTGTCGGTATCCTTTGCTGGTGCAATTAATGTAATTATCGGTGTTACAGCTATTCCAAGCAGCATTGCAAGCATGCCTGCATTTATCGGCGATCTGAAATATTCAAGTACCGCATTGCCAAACTTCACACCTGTAAGATTACAAATAAATGACGCTACCGAAATACCAATTCCGATTACAAAGTTTACCCATACCGCAGCTTTCGGTACTCTCTTCATATACAAGCCGTACATAAACGGCGCAAGGAATGAGCCTGCAAGTGCACCCCATGATACACCCATCATCTGTGAGATGAACAGCACCGGAGAACTTGCCTGTATTATCGCAATAACAGCAGATACTGCTATAAAGAACACAATGAATACTCTCATGCAAAGAACTTTTTTCTTTTCAACCATAGCCTTCTTCTTGCAGAATACCGGATCTATAAAGTCGATTGTAAGCACCGAACTTGATGTTAGCACCAAACTGGAAAGCGTACTCATTGATGCCGAAAGTACAAGTATTACAACTATACCGATAATAACCGGGGAAAGATGTTCAAGCATTGTCGGTATTACGCTGTCATAACCGCCCTCTGGCTTTACGCCGTCTGCGCTCATCGTTCCGAACAATCTTCCGAAACCGCCAAGAAAATAACAGCCGCCTGCAACGATTATTGCAAAAATTGTCGATACTATTGTACCTGTGCTGATTGATTTTTCGGATTTAATAGCATAAAACTTCTGTACCATCTGCGGAAGTCCCCATGTGCCTAAAGATGTGAGTATTACAACTCCTATCAATCCGAATATGTCCGGTCCCAAAAACGATGTAAATGCACCTTTAAATTCTGTGCCCATTGACGTTGTTACACTTTCCTGAGAAAGAAGTGCTATCGTTTCTGTAAGTCCTCCGTTTACGTTCATTACCGCTGCAATTACTGCAACTATTCCGCCAAGCATGATTATGCCCTGTATAAAATCGTTTATTGCCGTTGCCATGTAGCCGCCAAGCACAACATATACACCCGTAAGTACCGCCATTCCTATTACACAGTAGGTATATGGTATTCCGAATGCCATCTCAAACAGTCTTGACAAACCGTTATAAAGCGACGCTGTGTATGGAATCAAGAATATAAATATAATCACCGACGCCGTTATTTTTAACGACTGTGAATTATATCTTTTGCAGAAAAAGTCAGGCATTGTTGCCGAATCAAGGTGCTGTGTCATTACTCTTGTTCTTCTGCCTAAAATGTTCCAGGCAAGAAGTGAACCAATAAATGCATTTCCCAGTCCTATCCACGTTGACGCAAGTCCAAATCTCCATCCAAACTGACCTGCATAGCCTACAAAAATAACGGCGGAAAAGTACGATGTACCAAAAGCAAACGCTGTCAGCCACGGTCCTACCGAACGGTTTCCTAAAACAAAGCCGTTTACATCGGTCGCCTGCTTGCGGCAGTAGATTCCCACCCCTATCATTATAGCAAAAAAGACAACCAGAAACAAGAGTTTTATTAACATATCCATTTAATGTTTCCTCCAATTAATTCATTTATAGAAATATATTTTAAATAACTTGTGCTATATTCTTATTTGCT
>ONAH01000195.1 GCA_900315715.1 uncultured Eubacteriales bacterium | reverse complement strand
GCGGTTAAGTCCGAGTGACTGGAGTCGAACCAGCGGCCTCTTGAACCCCATTCAAGCGCGCTACCAAACTGCGCCACACCCGGATGTC
Organism: uncultured Eubacteriales bacterium; assembly: GCA_900315715.1. Lineage (GTDB taxonomy): Bacteria > Bacillota > Clostridia > Oscillospirales > Acutalibacteraceae > RUG592. Next base: position 10,473 of record ONAH01000195.1, on the reverse strand, counting down.
TTTTAATCAACAGTAATAATTATATCATACCTAATGAATAAAATCAACCCCTTTTTATAAAAAAATTAAAAACCAATTATTAACGCAAAGAAAAAGTTACAATAAAGTTACAACCGACAAAATCGCCTAAAAAACCTTGAATTGTTCGTCTGTTTATCATATAATTAATACGAATGCACTATTGGAAAGGAGCCTAACAATGGCAGGGGATCTGACATTTTTTCTGAAAAATTCAGTTCATTACTATGGGGTTTTCTGTACACAGTACGACACAGTAAACCCATATACCGATATGCTTACAGCAGTAAGAAAAAAATACTATGAATCAGGGCTGAAAACTCAGAAACTGAAAACAAATAAACGTTTAAACGACGTAATATACAGATATAATTATAATCTAAACGAGGATACCGTACTCAAATGGAGAGTATATAATGAAACACATATAGTAGAGAGAGTGGTATCAAGAAACAATCAGAATTACAGAGTAGAGATACGTGACCGTTCCGGCACAGTTCTAAGAAAATGTATATATTTTGGAACATACCATAATTGGGTAAAAACCAAGTATTATGATGATACAAGTGATCAGCCGGTAATGGAGCTTGCATATTTTAACAAAAACGGTGTTACTGTAATGTTGAGATATACCCCGGACTGTTCACCGGACAAACCGGAAATACTGTATCCATGTACTCCGGTAAACGATGATGAAATCAGAAAGAAGCTCACAGACAAATTGGGTACTCCTGACGTATTTGTGCTTTGTACGAATGGATTTGTTTACTTTGCAGATCATGAGTTTTCAAAGAAATGGAACGATCTGTACAACGAGATGTCAAAAAATCCGGATCCCCCCATGCCTGACAGAACAGATACACAAACAATAGTAATGGAACCCGTAAAGGAGAACGTTTCAATGAGCCGAGAAGAAAATGAAAGAATTGATTTAACTCAGACAAGAGAGGTAATCATTCCAAATGTTGTACGTGAAGACAGCGTTATTATAAAAGGGAATATGGCTACCGAAAGCAGTCAATCTTTGCCATCACGAAATTTTGAGATGAGCAGTAATGACGCTGAAACCAAGGAAAATATTCCGGAGCCCGTATTACCGCTTAAAAACAAGGTACATTCGGATTCTCTACTAAGCCTTACAGAGGAAGACACTTCCGAGTCAAATGAGGAAAAATACGATACATCAGATTTTGATGTAGAGATAGTAGATAATAACAGCGATTTATCTGATCTAACGCTTGATGATGAAGATATCAAGGAGAATTCTGAAGAGCCGATGCAGCAGCGTTCCTACGAATACAGGAGAGTGCGACCGATAAGAAATATAGATCCATTTGAAAACCTGCCAGAGAGAATAGGCAGCAGGAGTGATTTTTCAAAGGGCAATTCTCCTGCAGGAAACACATTAGACGACGTAAAACGTGCATACGAGAATGTAAAGGCAGCAAACAGTGCGGCGAATGTACAGACTAATCCGCCCGTAAGATCATCAGAAGAAATACAGCGAAAGAGTATTCAGTCTGATATGCCTTTTAATCTCAGTCCAAGCAAGACTATCAGAGTGAATGAGGACGAAATATACTATTATTACGGACAGACTGATGAAGATGGCAGACGCAACGGATACGGCAGAACAGCTATGAAAAACGGTCACACAGCATATGATGGAACATACACAGGAGATTTGAGAAACGGTTTTGGAGTATATTATTACCGCAACGGCAAGGTTTGTTATGTAGGTGACTGGAAAAACAATCATAAACATGGAGTGGGAATATCATTTAACCATAAAGACCGCACAATGTATGTTGGCGGCTGGGAAAATGATAATCCTATCGGAATGGGAGCAAAGTTTGACAATAACGGAGAACTATCATTCGCAGGACGTTGGGCAAACGGCAGACGAGAGGGAGTAGGAATGCTCTATAACCCCAAGGATGGCGGAGTATTTGTGTCACGTTGGGAGAATGACGTATTGTCAGAGAGAGGAACTGTCTTTGATTCAATGGGTAACCTTGTCTATAACGGCAGTTGGAAGAAGGGAACCCGGAACGGAGTAGGAACACAGTATGATAAGCAAGGGCTTGTAGTATATTCCGGAGAGTGGAAAAACGGAAAGTATGACGGCGAAGGAATGCTTAATCTTCAAAACGGATATAAGATAGTAGGCGAATTTGTCAACGGCAGAGTACAGGGCTATGCCGTAGTTACAACCAGAAAAGGCAAAGTGCTTTACGAGGGACAGTGGCTCAATAACCGTTACAACGGAGAGGGAAAACTGTACAATTTGAAAAACGGTTCGTGGTGTCAAGGAACATTCTCAAACGGCGATCCAGTTGGAATACTTTTAGGATACAATAAGGACGGGGAGCTAATTTACCAGGGAGAATGGAACAAAGGCAGATTCAACGGCAATGGAATAGGTTACGAGAACGGCGAAAAGGTCTATGACGGCGAGTGGGTAAACGGAATACGTAAAGGAAACGGAACGGAGTATAAGAACGGAAGATGTATATTTACAGGTGAATTTTCTGATAATATGCGATGCGGTTTTGGAAAGAGTTACGACGAAAATGAAGAACTGATTTACTGTGGAATGTGGAAAGATAACCTCTATGAGGGCGAAGGAGTATTATATGAGCTTGGAGAGCCGAGGTATGTAGGAAGTTTCAAACAAGGCGTTCTCAACGGCAGAGTAAATGAAGTATTGGACGGCATAATTGTGGGAGAGTGTCTATATACAAACGGACAGTGCAAGTATAAGAGAGAGTATTCGCATGACGGTATGACATTGAAGTATGAGGGCCATATAAAGAACGGTAAACACGAAGGTATGGGATGTCAGTTTACAGAATACGGAGAAAAACGCTTTGAAGGTATCTTTAAGAATAACGAGCCATTTAAGAACATGAAGGTAAGACTAATGGAACTTGAGCCTCTGACTGCGAGTGAAAACATGAAGGGGACGCCGTACAACCTGTACATAGACGGCAACAGCTATGTAGTAGAAAAAGAATATAACGGCGGAGCATACTCAGGAATGATGATAAACGGTAAACCGGAGGGCAAAGGAACGATACTGTACTTTGACCACGGATACACAGGTGTATTCTCAGACGGAACAGCGTGCGGATTAGGAGTTATATACGAGTGGGACGGCAGTGAGGTAACAGGAACGTTTGCAAAATATTCAGATGAAAACACCACCGATATAGTATTTGCCAACGACATAGTTTACCATATAATAAAGAAATAAAGGTGATTGCAGTTTTATGGATACAACGCTTGATAAGTTTATAAATAATACGTTGGATTGGCTGAAGGATTTTTTACCGAATTTGCTTGGAGCAATAATAATTCTTGTATTGGGAATGTGGCTTTCAGGAATAATAGCAAAAATAGTATCAAAGGCACTGAAGAGTGCAAAGATAGGAGAAACAGTAATATCGTTTGTAAATTCATTTGTAAAGATATCAATAAAAGTATTAGTAATTGTAGCGGCATTAGGAACACTTGGGTTTAATGTTGCATCACTTGTAACAGCGGTAGGTGCTGCGACGGTAGCGATAGGACTTGCGCTGCAAGACAGCTTGAAAAACGTAGCAAGTGGAATAACAATACTAATAGCAAAGCCGTTTACGGTAGGAGATTATCTTGAAACAAACGGTTTGCAAGGTACAGTAACAAGGATAGATATTGCAAGTACACATCTTTTGACGATAGATAACAAAGAGGTAATAATACCTAATTCCAGCATATCCACAAGCAATATTGTAAATTATACCTCACAGGATAAGAGGGGAGTTTTTTTAAGTTATCACGTATCATACAATACTGATATAGATTTGGTTAAAAATGTGATAATGGGCGTAATAAACAAAAATAAAACTATATTCAAAGAGCCGGTACCTTTTATCGTAGTGGGAAAACATGAAGAAAACGGTATGGAAATAATCGTAAGAGTATGGTGTAAAACATCGGATTACTGGAATGTATATTTCTATATGCAGGAGAACATAAAGAAATCCTTTGACGATAATAATATTGAGATTCCGTTTACACAAATAGATGTTCATAATATACCGCAGATAGAAAGAAATGAAAAAATTACCAAACAATCTGATAAGAAAAAAACATAAATATAATAATGCAATACAGACGCTTTGTGGTGATGATGCCGTCCTTTCCTGATTAAGAAGGAGAGGACGGTTTTTTTGTTGTTATTGTAATTTAAGAAACATAAGAGAACAGAATTAAATATATAAAAAAATAATAATTATGCATTAAAATCGAATTTATTGCATGAAAAGCAGTGCTAATGCCTTGATTTTCTAATAAATATGAAATATACTTAATACAATGAGGAAAACTACGTCAAAATGTTTTAGGAAATGAGGAATGATATGGAACTTAAAATCGCTGTAATAGACGATATGCAAAAGGATATAGACAACGTAATTTCTATGACAGAGCGTTTTTTTCGAAATAAAAAGAATATTACCGCAGAAGTATGTTCATATTCAAATGGAAAAAGCTTTTTTGAAACATTTACAAAGGGCGATTTTCACGCAATATTTGTTGATATTTGTATGGGTGATATGGACGGTTTAGAGCTTTCGATACGGCTGAGGGCAATAGATGATGATATTGCAATAATATTTATGTCATCGACGACAGAATTTGTTTTTGAAACATTCAAATCTACGCCGTTTGGATATTTAGTAAAGCCGTACATTTTTGAGCAGTTTTCTGAGGTAATGGAAAAAACTGTCAAGTATTACTCAAAGGTTGACAGTTCAATACGGGTTAGGATTCCACGCTCCGAATTATCAGTTGGATTAGATACAATATTTTCAGTAGTTTCAAATGGTCACAAAACAAACGTGAACACGACTTCGGGACAGGTAATAAAGACGATTGAAAAATATGAGTATTTTAAAGAAGAACTATTGAAAGAAGAAAACTTTGTAGAGTGCAACCGTGGAATAATAATAAATATGGATTGTATATTAACGATAAAGAATGCAGATATTGTAATGGTTAATGGAACGCTATATCCGCTCAGGACAAGGTGCAGAAAAGAGTTGGTTTCACAAATCACGCACTACATATCGCAAAAAATAAAAGGAGAGCTTTTTGTATGACGTTCGATTATCAAATATTTGTTCGTTATGTAGTTGAGTTTATGATGATAATACCGGCAGCGGTTATGGCCATAATTCCGGTAAGAAATTTTTTAAAGGTAAAAAAGCGGTACTTAGCAACGCTTATTCTGACAATCTTTCCATCATTTATAATATTGGGTAGTGCCGTTTGTACGATATACGACATCACATCTAATATAGTAATATTCCCGTTTACGGTAATAATATTTGCAATATATAGTAAGTGTTTTGAACTGTCGTTACCAAAAAAGCTATTTTGTTTCACAAATGCAACAATGATATGTAGTTTCTCAAATATGTACAGTGTTTTTGCAACAGCACCGATAGAGCTAGGGAATCTCCATAAAGTATTACATATTTCTTCCGGATTAGTATGCATAGGTGTTTCGATTCTAATAGGGGCGATGTTATTTCGTACAATAGCTTTTAAGCTTCCGGAACTGTTACTCAATAACATTATAGATAGAGTATGGAACTGGCTTGCAATAATACCGATATTTATGACTTGTCTTTGTATCTGGATGGAACCGGTAAGTCCGGAAAATGCAATGGTAGGAAGAATACGAAAAGTTAGTATGATAATTCTGTTGCTGATACCCATAGTTACATGGTTTTTATTTCATATACAGTGGCTGGTTACAAAAATAATAAGTGAAAATGCGGAACTGCAAAGAAGCAACGATATATTGCAGCTTGAAGAGAAACAATACCTACGAACGTTACAGTCTTTGGAAGAAACGAGAAACTTGCGTCATGATTTTCGACAACACCTGCTTGTAATAAAAGATTTTGCACAGAATGGTGATACGAAAGCGTTAATAGATTATATTGAACCGTTTATTAAATCAAGCAACGAACTGCACCATAGATACTTTAGCAATTATGCACTTGACGCAGTTGCGTCGCATTATATTGAGCTTGCCGAGAAGCAGAAAACAAAGATATATTGGAATATTAAAATATCTGATGATATGCCGTTCAAACTTTCCGATATATGCGCAATGCTTGGCAACTTACTTGAGAATTCACTTCATGCAACTGCACAGTTACCTGAGGATAAAAGAGAAATTCGTATAGCTATGGCAATACGATTAGATAGCGTTCTCATTATTTCGATTTCAAATCCATATAATGGCGTTATCAAAATAGATAAAGAAGGTTTGCCAATGTCAAAAGGAGATGGACACGGAATAGGGCTGAGGTCTGTTACAAATACAGTGAAACGATATCATGGCAGTATATCAATAGATACAAATAATGGTATTTTCGATGTAGGTATTATTCTGAATTCATAGAAAGTATTAAGCCAATAAAGATTGGGTCGAACGAAAAGGCGTCATGGTACAGTGTTCTGGATAGAGTTTTTCGATAATTATGGTATTATATGTTGACAAGAAAAATATACACAAAAAGGAATAATAAAGAGGAATAAATGATGAAAATAAAAAGAAGTATATCAATAATAATTACACTGTCAATGCTCCTTTCTTTACTAACAGGTTGTTTTTTATTTGAGGATGATCTCCAGATCGAAGATGAAACGTATGCACCCTACGATACAAGCAGCACATACACTTTGATGATCTACCTATGCGGTGCAGATCTTGAGTCATGGTGGGGAGCAGCAACGACTGATTTACGTGAAATGATAGAGGGTTACAACGGTAACGAAAGTGTAAACATAATTGTGCAAACCGGAGGAGCAAATTATTGGCAAAACCCGATTGTTTCTAATGAAAAATGCCAGCGATATAAGGTTACAAAAAATACTATTGAGCTAATAGATGATTCAGTAGGAAAAGCATGTATGAGCAAATCGGATACATTAAGTAAGTTTATCACATATACTTCTCAGGAGTATCCGGCAGATCGGTACGGACTTATACTCTGGAATCACGGAGGAGGCAGCGCAGGCGGATACGGATACGATGAAATATATGATTCCGAAATGATGAGTTTGGCAGATTTTTCATCTTCGCTAAAAGAATGTGGTCTTACCTATGATTTTATTGGATTTGATGCATGTCTTATGGGAGGATTTGAAACCTGCCTTGCAGTTGCTCCGTACACTAAATATCTGATTGCTTCGCAAGAGAGCGAACCTAACTGTGGTTGGTATTACAAAGACTGGATACGAAAGCTTGCCACAACACCATCGATTGATACGGTAGAGATTGGAAAATCCATAGTAAGCACATATATTGAAAAAGCGTATGAGGACGCACCGTCTCAATATTGCACTCTAGGAATTTTTGATACGCAAAAGATAGTTGAAAACGTACTTCCGTTAATAAATAACTTATCGTCTGGCTATACAAAGCAGCTTGAAAACGGTGATTACGCCGATGTATCAAGAATACGTTCGTCATTAAGGGAGATGTCAGATGCAAACGACTATGTTGACCTTTATTCGCTTGCAGTCTCAAACGAGAGTACGCAGCTTCAGTCTGCACTTACAGAAGCGACAGTATATTTTGAAACAACCGATAACGGTGCAGGTGATAACGGTCTATCTATCTATTATCCATATCATGATCTATCATATATAGACTATCTGGAAGATATATACGAATCATTTGACTATGAAGTTGATTTTGATGATTATATAGATATATTTGCAAATATAATGGCTGACGGACAGGTAATATTGGATAGCGACGTAGATGAGGACATATTTTCCATATTTGAGTGGTTTGACGAGGAAAATGATCTTGATGAAATATACAATAGTGACTATTACAATAAATGTGTTGAGGATTACAACAGTGTAGAGATAATTGAGAAGGGCGATAATTATATTCTAAAGCTGACTGATTCAGACTGGGAAGGCATAAGCAATATTACGCTAAACTGCATAGCGATGTACGATGGTTTTTACATAGATTTCGGAGCAGATGACTACTGTGATTTCGACGACGAAGGCAATCTAATAGTAGGTTATGATAAGAGATGGGTAGCGATAGATGGGTGTATAGTACCGTTCTACTTTGAGGAACATTATTACGATGATGATAACAATCTACTGCTAACCTACGGATATGTTCCATGTCGATACAATGGTAAAGATGCTGAGCTTGTAGTAGCATGGGATACCGAAAAACCAGATGGTTATGTTGCAGGTGTTCGATACAATTACGACAATCCGCTTATTGCATCAAAGGGAATGGCAAGTCTTAATGACGGAGATATTATTGAACCGTACTATGATAAGTACGATGAAAACATGGAGTATACAGGCACGATAACAATAGAGGGGGAGAAGATAGAAGTAAAAGGTGAACTTACCGTTTCATATGAAGATGTGTCAGAACAGCTTGGTGATACATATGTGTATTATGAGATTTTTGACTTGTTCAACAATTCATATACAACCGAATCAGTATATTACCCAAAGTGATAGATATTAAGAATAACAACACAAGAAATTAATAATAGGTAAATATTCAAGAAACTCAGACGTTTATAAATAGTCTGAGTTTTTTTGATACAAATATTACTTAATGTAAATGAGTTAGAAAACAGTTTGCATTAAATGTAAACGGAAAAAATTACGCAGCAGTAGTTGTTGTTATAAAAGAAACGATTGATGGTGATACAAGGTTTAATGATGTATATTACCAAGAAGTGAATTAGAAATCTATTGAAGTAGTGAGATAGAGGCTGAATGGAGAAATCAGGAGTTAGAAAATGATACGATCAGAAGAGAGGTATTTAAAAACGAAAACGCAATAAACTTGAAAAAATTCCCACCCAAAAAACGGGTGGGAATATGTGAATAAATAGAATTATAAATCTGTTGAATTATGATGCGTTAGCAAGTGAACCAAGGTATTCTCCAATGTTGGTTGCTTCTTCATCAGTAAGCTTTACAAAATCCATTGTATTACCTTCGGAGTCAGTGAGCTTTAATGTAGAACCATCTTCGGCCATATCCCAGTTATAGGAGAGTACGAGTTCGTTATTATTATTGTAGAAAGAAAGGTAATCGTAATCCATAGCCCAAGTGAGGTCAGCTTCAGTGAGTTCATTATTAGAGTAAATAGCCATATAGGAAGAATTACCCTTAAGAGAGAATGCCATGATAGAAGAACTATCAGCAGAAGCAACAGCCCAATATGTATTCTGGAGATAATCCTGAGCCTTCTTTGCAACAGCCATCTTGCTGAGTGCATCAGTAACGTCGTCGAAACTCTTGTAATCTGTTTGAGTCATATAAACCTTTTCATTAAGGATCATAAGCTGATTCTCAGAATCATAGCTCCAAGGAATCTGGCTGTCAAGATCAGTGAGATCAGAGTCTTTGAAGATGTAAATTGTAGGATCGTTATCCTTAACACCCCAATAACCTTCGATAGAAGAATCATCATCTGCTGCAAGAACGATTTTCTCATCAGTGAAAGCCATTACAAAGCATGTGTATTCATCGTCCATACCTGCCCAAACAGTGTTTGCAAGTGCATCAGCAATTTCTGTTGCTCCAACGCCATCTGTGCTCTCCTCTGAGCTGTCAGAAACCGGTGTAGATTCAATTACTGACTCAACAACGGACTCTTCAACAGAATCAGCAACAGACTCCTCCTCATAACTGTCTGTACTTCCGCAAGCAGCAAGTGCCATAGAAGCAGCGATTACAAGACTAAGCATAGCGGAAACTTTACTAAGTTTTTTCATTTCTTTTCTCCTCCAAAAAATCAGTTGAATTTCGTTGATCAATTTTCAACGAGGTTAATTATACATCAGGAAAAAAAAAAATCAACTAATTTTGCACGAAATACGTTTTTCTTTCACGAACGTTTAGTTTTATTTCTATTATTGGAGTGTTTTTTCTTAGTACAACACAACATATACCCCTATAAACTGCTATGAGAAAAGAAATGCACCGAATCAAACAGCGGGTGCTAAAAGCTTGTCACGTTTTGTTTGCAATGCAAATGGAATCAAGCTAACAGGGGCTTTCTTTCAGTCGGATACAGATTGGCAAACGTGAACACTAAGAATATCACTGTAATGTTTAAATATATTTCTTTGTTTAGAAGATGTGTTTCGTTAAACTATAACAGAAACTAGTGATACAGAGCAACATGTTTCCACATACAATTGGTATTTAATGAATATTGACTATATAATTATGTTGTATGTTATCAATGTTTAATAAAATATGCTTAAAAAATGTTGACATTCTAGAAGATATAGAATAAAATGAATCTATAAATTATATAAGGGGGATTTTTTATGAAACCAAAGTATATATTGTCCGTTTTGATGAGTGTGATGATTTTATATTCGATGG
>ONAH01000130.1 GCA_900315715.1 uncultured Eubacteriales bacterium | reverse complement strand
TTATACCATAAAACGGAGAAAAATCAGTTGTTTAAAATCAAAAAAGTTGGCTGTTTATGCACATTTATGGCATTTTGCAATCGGCTATTCTTAATTCGAAACAGGGAGATTTTATGGAGCAATCCCATTAGATACCCGAGCAGACAGACGGTGCAGAACAGCCTGCGCTTGAAAAAGCTGCCCATCAGCACAAGTATCATCATAAATTCGCTGACGTAAATGCTCGTGCTTATGCCCGCGAGTATCGGCGATAATGCAACAGCAGGGCAGAAATTGCCGCCGGAAAAGCACAGCCCAACGAATATCAGCACCATGCACCATTTTATCGGAGTAAGCGCGCTGTACATTTTCTCGTTCATAGTGATACCCTCGATCTTTGTCTTTTGGCGCAGCTTGTCCATAATATCCTGAATAAGCCCCATAGGGCAGAGAAAACCGCATATCGCGCGCCAGAGTAAGATCGTAAAGCCGAGCGTGCTTGTCATAAATATCAAAATGCTTTTAATCGGCAGTTCGAACAGTTCATTCAAGTGCGAAAGATAATAGCAGCTCGACTCCGTCATTTGCTCCGTATTCCACGGGCACGACAATATCGGAATGCTAACGCTTGACATACGCAGCCCGAATATCAACCCACCCCATATCATCAAAAACGAAAACGCGATCATCACAAGCCGACGAACTATCACAAATGCGACAGGCTTTTGTTTCGGGTTCTTGCCTGTTGTTTTGCTTGTTCGGACATCTGCAAAACGTAAGTAACGCTTATCAAAATGCGCGGACAAAAGAAGCATGAAAAACCGCGTTGTTAAGCCACTTTTAAGGCGGCTATGCACTATAAAAAAAACAGCACCAAGCTATGAGTATATTCTCTGCTTAGTGCTGCTTTTAAATACTATGCTACATTTTGTCCTATTCTGTCATTCTTCGACATATTTATTGTATATCGCAAAATATCAAGTGCATCTTTTGCTGTAACTTTTCCGTCACCGTTTACATCGGCAGCTAAAAGCTGATTTTCATCAAGCTTTTTAAGGTTTATTACATACCGCTGAATATTCAAGCTATCCTTTGCGGAAATCTTTCCGTCACCATCAATATCACCATAACGACTCGGTTCATCGGGAGTGTTGGGAATATCGGGAGTATCGGGGGTATCCACTCCGCCGTAAATCATTCCGTTTTCATCGGCATAGCGCTTTGCAGCAGTGCCTCCGTATAGAACAAAACTGTTATCTGCTATCGTAGGAGATATAAGGTTTTGCACATTCATTTTCTTCTCTTCGGCTATTTTGCAAAGCTCTTCATAAGTGTATTCGGTATCCTTGAAATAACCAAACGCTTTTTCTCCGATAGATTGAACCGTTTCGGGAATGTAAACGGAATGCATCAGATGCAGATTAGTGTCCTTTACAAATGCATTGGCACCAATAGACTTCGTTTTGCTGCCGAATTTCACTTTGGTAACAAAGCTGTTCTGGAATACGGAATCATCGATATACAGGCAGCTTTCGGGAAGTTCCACTTTTGTGAGAGCTGTGGCTGCGAACGACATATTACCGAGCGTTTCAATGCCCTCGGGGAATGTTGCCTTTGCAAGATTCTTGCAGCCGTTGAACATCTGTGCGGGTACAACTTCAAGCCACGACGGAAGAGTTACCTCGGTAAGGCTTGTGCAGTTCGTAAAAGCTGATTCGCCGAATGTGGTATTTGTTTCGGGCGCAAATGTAAGCGTTTTGAGGTTTGCGCAGCCGTCAAATGCATGGTCGTCAACAAGCTGCATATTGTCGGTCATGTTGAACTCCTTGACAGCCGGACAACCTACGAATGCGTACTTTCCGACCTTTTCAAGCGTTGAGGGAAGAACAAGACCTTCAAAATCGCCTTGACCATCAAATACACCAAAATAAGCTGTTTCTGTGTTGCCTGCGTCGCCACGTTCGCTGTTATATTCGGTGTGGGGCGGACGTGTGCCGATTTCTTTAAGGTTTGGAGACATTACAACTGTTTTGAGTGAAGCGTGCTCCATTCCAAGCTCGCCTAAAAGCAGATTATGGCAGGAAAACGCGCCCGTTCCGATGTACTCAACCTGACCTAAGTCGAGATATTCGAGATCAAGACAGCCGTCAAATGCGTCGTAGCCGATCTCTTTGATCTGCTCTGGAATAACGAGCTTTTTCAACGTGCCGTGATCGCCAACGTTCGTATGAGAGCCTTGAGCCGCAGAATATGCTGCTGCTGCCTGACCGTAATTGTCAAGGAAGCCGTCGGGAATTACGGTCATATTAGCCGAGAGCTTGATCTCACCGACATGGAGATTACCTTTGAAGCAGTAGTTTCCGACTTCCTTTACGGAATCGGGCAGGATTATCGCATGAAGGTCACAGCCGGAGAAAGAGCCTCCACACCATGTTTCGTCGTATCCTATCCGCTCCAGACCTTCGTTGAAAGTAACGTCCTCAATAGACGAGCAGCCGTCGAAAGCGCTGTCGCCGATGATTCTCAGGGACTCGGGGAATACGATGGGACCTGTCAGTTTGGTGCAGGCGCTGAAGCAGTTAAACCCGATCTGCTCCAGGCAGTCTCCCCATTCTACCGTACGCAGAGAAGCACAGCCGCAAAAGACCTTGCCGCCGAAATGGAACTCGCTGTTTTTCGTTGTAGTTCCTAATATCTTACAGTTGCCGAGATCAACTTCTTTGAGAGAGGAGCAGCGTTCAAAGGTGTAGTCGTCGATCGTGAACGGAGTTGTGCTGACTGGCAGCTTCAAAGACTTCAAAGAGGTACAGCCCGAAAAAGCACCCTCGTTCAAGCCGCTTCCGTTACCTTCGGTAGAACTGATAAGTTCAAGCTGTGAACCCTCCGCAAAGTTCAGTTCGGCCAACGCCGTGCAGTCCGCGAACGCCTCGCCGCAAATGCGCTTTACCGTAGACGGTATAGTAAGCTTTTTAATCATCGAATTGCGGAAAGCAGCCGCGCCGATCATTTCAAGCCCTTCGCTGAGGTTGAGTGTGGAAATATTTGTCGATCCGGCAAAAGCGTTTGATATCTCTTTTATGCCGCTGCCTATGGTCACAGTGGTAAGCGTGGTTATACCCTCAAATGCAAAGCTGCCTATATCGGTAACGGTATCGGGAATAACTACCTCTGTCAGCGCAGTGTTTTTGAAAGCATTTGAACCTATCGTTGTCAGACCGTTTCCAAATGTAACCTTTTTCAAAGACGTACACTGATTAAACGCATTAACGGGAATCTCCGTCATCAATTCAGGCAGAGCGATCTCCTCCAAAGAACATTCGGTAAACGCGCCTTCGTGTATCTCTTCCACTGAGTCTGGTAAAGATATAGAGCTAAGACCCGAACTCATAAACGTGCGCATTCCGATGATTTTCAGCTTTGAATCTTCCGCAAACGTGACAGTTTTCAGGTTTTTGCAGCCCTCAAAAATGCCGTTCGAACCCCAGCTGGATGCGCCGTCGGTGAGCACTTCAACACCTGTGGGAATATAAAACTCAGATATGGCGGTTTGAGAAAATGCGCCCAAGCCGATCTCCTCTAATTCGGAATCCTGCGGAACAACGACTTCGGTTAAGCTCTGGCAATTACAGAAACTCTTTCCGCCTATAACTTGCAGATTCTTTGAGAGAGTGACCTTTTCGATCTCGCCGTTGCCTTCAAGGCTGATATACCACTTGATAACGGGCATTTCTACAGATTCCGTTATGACGTTGCCCTGATCGTCGTGCTGTTCATTGCCCTCGCTGTCGAGCACTGGCTTGTCAAATGGCAGCGTTTCGGGAATGACAAGGTTTTTAAGCTTGTTTGTGTCAAAGCCGTTCCGGAAGCCGACTATCTGCACAGCGTCGATAAACGGTGAGTCGGATATTTTTGGATCCTCGTGGCACCGTTCGACATTTACGTCGTTTATCGTCAGTGTGTAAGGGTCGGCAGCAGTTGACTTTACGGGTATCTTTACTTCCGAAGCTGCCGAGAATGCAGGCTGAACGCTCTCCGAGAGTACTGTTCGGTTCACATTTTTTTCATTTACCTCTTCTTTAATGCTTTCGGCGGCAAGAGCAGGTGCTGCGGTATTGGCTAACAAACACACCGTTGCAAGCAAAAGGCTAAAGATTCTTTTACCTTTCATGATATGACCTCCTTAATTGAAGATATTTAAAAAACATCAAAAATATTACATTGTATTTTTGATATATTGTGCAATTCAACACTTTATAACAGTATAGCATAAATGCATCTTTAAGACAATAGTTTTACAATAAATATATAAAATATATATAATTCATAGAAGTAAAAACATTGTTTAACATCTGTCGGAACACCGGACTTTACAAATATTGTTCTTCTTTTGAATTCTTATTGCAAATACCATATGTTTAGGTTACAATAATTTCAATGAACAAATTTTTAGGAGCAGTAAAGTATGGTAAGAGAGATAAGACAGAGTGAATTAAACGAGCTGCTTGAATTGTACACCCATTTACACGAATCGGGTGTTCCAGAAAACTCCGATCATCTGAATAAAACATGGAAAACTATCTGCAATGATAACAATCATCACATTATAGTATGCGAAGTTGACGGCAAAATCGTTTCATCATGCGTGTGTGTGATTATTCCAAACCTAACAAGAAAGATTCGCCCATACGCATTTATCGAAAATGTAGTCACGCATACCGATTACAGAGGGAAGGGATATGCGACTGCGTGTCTGAATCTTGCAAAATGGATCGCACAAAATGAGAATTGTTATAAGATGATGCTGCTGACAGGCTCAAAAAAAGAAAGTACTTTGAGCTTTTACAAAAACGCAGGATATAACAGTACTGATAAAACAGCGTTTATTCAGTGGCTGTGAAGCTTTTGAGGTGAATAAAAAGTGAATGAATTTCTTGAAAAGTATTACACCGAATATGATGAAGAAAACCGACTGGTACGTAATCGTGTCGGACAGGTCGAATATCTTACAACAAGGAAATATATTGACGAGTATCTTACAGATAAAGATATAAAAATTCTTGAGGTCGGAGCAGGCACCGGAAGATACAGTGTAACGCTTGCAAAGGAAGGATACAATGTTGCGGCGGTGGAGCTGGTTGAGCATAACCTTGATATTCTAAAAAGCAAGCTTGACGGTTCTGAAAATATCTTTGCGGTACAGGGTAACGCGCTTGATTTGTCGATGTTTGATGACAATACTTTTGATTTGACTCTTGTTCTCGGTCCGATGTATCATTTGTACAAAAAAGATGACAAGTTAACAGCATTGAAAGAAGCTGTGCGTGTCACAAAGCAAGGAGGTCATATATTCGTTGCTTACTGTATGAACGAGGCAACGGTTATTCAGTATGTTTTCTGTTGCAACAAGCTCAAAGAGATTATGGATTTACATATGCTGACCGACGACTGGCAGTGCATCAGCGAGCCAAAAGATTTGTTTGAGATGGTGCGTATTGAAGATATCAACGATCTTAATGCCGAACTATCTGCCGATAGAGTAAAGATCATAGCTTCTGATGGTGCGAGCCGCTACATGAGAGATTATCTTGAAGAATTTGACGATGAAACTTTTGAAAAGTGGCTTGATTATCATTTTGCAACTTGTGAGAGGCTTGATTTCATCGGAGCTACAAATCACAGTCTCGATATCCTTAAAAAGGTGATTATTAATGATACTGATTATTCCGTTTGTTGATTAAAGCATAGGTACATTGTTAAGGAGAGTGATTATTAATGTCAGATAGATTTGATAACGAAAATCTTCAGTTATCCGAAAACAAAAGCCGAAGGAAGAACCGTCGAAAAAAACAAAAATACTATTGCGAAACTACTTTATTTCTCTTGCGGTCATGTTAATAATTGGAAGTATTGCGGTGGCATTA
>ONAH01000128.1 GCA_900315715.1 uncultured Eubacteriales bacterium | reverse complement strand
CCCATCGCTGTCCCGGTTTTTTCTGGTAATGAAAACTCGAAACTTGCTATTCAAAAAGAAAAATATACTGTTACATTTAACGCAAATGGCGGTTCTGTATCTCCCGCAAGTTCAACAGTGGAATCAGGCCGTTCCGTTACTTTGCCGACACCTACGAGAAGCTACATGATTACATACAATGCCAATAGCGGTACCGGAGCTCCTTCAAATCAAAACTTGAATGCCAGTTGCAAAGGGTGGTCAACCAGTTCTTCTGCTACATCGTCATCTTATAATTGCGGATCAAGTTATACGCCAATGAGCTCAATCACTCTCTATGCCGTATGGGGCAATGCTACAGGAAATGTTACCACAGCTAAGCCTACAAGATCCGGGTATTCATTTGCCGGCTGGTCTACAACTTCTTCTGCAAACACGGTCAACTACAATCCCGGGTCGAGTATCAGTATAAACAAAAACACAACTTTATATGCTGTTTGGTCTAAAAACCCCAACACATATACTGTATCTTATAATTCGAACGGCGGCAGTGGGGCGCCATCAAGCCAAACTAAAACAGAAAACATTAATCTTACACTAAGCTCTACGGTGCCTACCAGATCTGGTTATAATTTCCTGGGTTGGTCAACAAGCAGTTCAGCAACATCTGCAACATATGCTGCAGGAGATACTTATACTGCGAACTCGTCTGTGACGCTTTATGCCGTATGGAAAATAAAGACATATACTATCTCATATAATCCAAATGCCGGAAGTGATTCAGTTTCAAATATGCCTTCTGCTCAAACAAAGACCCACGATAAAAACTTAACAATAAGCAGTAATGTACCTGTAAGAAGTGGATATAATTTCTGGGGATATTCAACAGACCGCTATGCAACGAGAGGAACATATTATCCGGATAATTCTGCTTATAACACTTATTCTAACAATGAATCTGTTACGCTGTATGCTATTTGGGAAAAACAAGAAGTTATTTTAAGCAGTTACAGTGGTTCAATTTCGACTTCTAAGACTCAAGTTACTGTTACAAATGATAACTATGGTGACTCATGTGAATATTTTGATGGTTCTTATACAGGTTATAAAGTGCCTTTGCCTAATGTAACCGTAGTTCGAGCGGTTGGTATTAAGGACTCTTGGGTTTGCCAATCTACTCCTTGGCAGATAGTAAGCGGAGATGCTGTGTTGATGAATAGTAACGGGGTTGTTTATTTAGTTGTAAAAAAATCTTGTACAGTAAAACTACGTTATTGGCATCAGGGAGTCTGTAGTGATATTTACACATATAATATCACATTAACATGATTATGAACAATAATAATATAAAAAAAACAATTGGTGTTTTTTTCTGTTTAATATTTTGCCTAATATCTGCATTTTCCGCTGATGCAGTTGTTAATATTTCAAATGATTATCGAAAAAATGCTAATTGGATTGAAGTCTCTAAAGATTGCATTAACAGTAAGTATAGTACTGGCGACAAATTTATTGTATCATTTGTAAGAACTGAATGCAGTAACTGTAAGTACATAGGAACAAATGTCTTTACAGATTGGATGAACGACTATTCTTGCTGTATTTACGGAGTTGACGTTGATTCAGAAGGAATTAATAATTGGGCGCGGGAAGCTGCCGGAGGCGGTACGGTATCTCTACCATTAGTGGTATTTGTGAATAACAAGGATTTAATTGCTCTGCAAGGAGCAAATGATAATACTGTAGATTTGATGAATGAAACCTTTATCAAATTCATCAAAGAAGAGAATTCCGTTAAATCGATTCCGATTATTAACACAAAATCCGACTCGGTATACAAAGGTTCTGTTGTCACAATCATAGCAAAGGTGACCGATATACCAAGTGGCTGTCGTTTGGCAATTTTTGACAAAGACGGGAATTTGTTAGAAAAAGGCAATCAATATTTTATCAAATATACTATTCCGGATAAAGTTAAGCAATCTCAAACTTTTGTTATAAAGATTGTCAATAATGAAGGCCTTAGTTATCACGATAAAGAAGGTAATGAAATAAGTGAAAATATAGAAATAACTGTCAAAAATAGTTTTTTTGATATAATCATTGCCTTCTTTAAGAGAATTTTTCATTCAAACGAAATAATTATATCTCCATAACCTTTTAGCCCATATCACCACGATGCGAGCTTTACTCATATCGTTCTCCACCTCGGCACAATTTCAATTCTTCTAACGGGCACCGTCTTGGAGATTAAATACAAATCTAGTGTTTCATCGTAAACTCTCT
>ONAH01000127.1 GCA_900315715.1 uncultured Eubacteriales bacterium | reverse complement strand
CAATGTTTCAGAGTTATGAACATCGGGTGCTAAAAAGATAAGAAGATTGTCCGAAGCATAGTCAACTACTTCAAAGGTAGAATTGATGCATTGTTTGCAAATGTCGCTTCCGCAACTGTTTTAAGTCCAAAAAAAATTCACTATCTTTACTGCTTTGACCGTGATTCCGATCCACAACACATTTCAAAAAAACTTTCGTCTGTTATCAATTATCTCGGAAAACGCAAGGTCCACTGCTCCGTTACCTTTACAGTTCTATGTCTGAAAACAACTGATTACGAACAGATCACCGTACTTTTGACGCTGCTTGATTCTCTAAAAAACGAAAATTCAAAGTCAACCGGCAATACTTCGTTTGCCGATTATAGTATAATAAAGTGTAACGACATTGTTGAATCAAGAGAAAAACTGATCAGCTACCTTTCTGAAATCCGTCCTGATTTATATGACGGCAGCGTTTGCTTGTTCCCAAGTTCTGTTTCCGAAAGCGGCGATTTTGCACGAAGCGTCATAGAAAATAGTATTCCTTATTTTGAATTTGACAGAAAAACAAAGTCGTTTACAAAACACATTGGCTGCGATGATCTGATTTATCGCAGCGACGGCTCTTACATACACATAAACGATATGTTTGCTTTGATGAATGCATCGGATATACGCTGCTATCAGCCCGATTTTGCAGAAAACTATGAAAAATTGTGGTCAATATATTCAGGCAACTATCTTTCTGTACATAATTTCGATCAAGGCGTGAAAAACTGGAACACTCTTTGCTTTGCTCTGAAAGAATATCATTCACTACAAAAGCCTCTTGCTGTATTGAAAATCCCAAAAGATCAAGCCGATTCCACAAAATCGGTATTTACATTTGTCTTGCCTGATTTTACATTTAATACGGTCAAGAAGCTACTGGCACTCCTCAAGGAATATAATGCTGTTGGGGTTGAATCCTCATTGACGACTTATACGGCTGACAGCTGTAAATTGGTATTACATTCTTATCCGTCATTGGAACGTGATCTCAGTGAAATTTTCTCAGACGAATCAAAACTGTTGGATTATTACGATATCTGCGTTGAAAAATCAGCTGACGGCAGAACAATCGTTGTTGATTGGAACGATCCCAAAGTTTCTGATATTTGCATTGATCCAAACTGTGTTGAACTTTTGCATGCCCTTGAGCGTGACCATTTTATCTCCGCTCTCCGAAAAACTTCAGACGGCAGCAGATACAGTTTTAAATACTCTGTTACTATGATTAAAAGGCTACTGACAAACGCAGAAGAAATACTTACAATTTACGCTTATTATCAGATCTTAAAAACAGGTTTTTTTGACGACGTTGCATGTAATTATGAGTTTTGCTGGGAGAATTCCATGGTTCATAATACTCTTGATCTGGTACTGACAAAGGGATTTCGCTCCATAATTATTGAGAGTAAAACGGTTCAAAAGCTTGATCTGTATTTTTACCACAAGCTTCACAGCGTAGCTGAGCATTTTGGCATTGGCGTAACTACCGTCCTGCTTGGAAATACTTATGGAAGCATAGATAAAAACGTTATAAACGATAACCACATTCAAAGTATGAGAGGCGATCAGCTTGGAATCAAGACGTTTACAAACGAAAAAGAACTTACTGATATAGGCACGATTTTAGTGGATATGTTTAAAAATTAATTTTTTTCATTCGTATAATACTAATCGCACAAGGCTTTGTTAAGAGCTTTGTGCGATCTACTATATCAGAGGAATATCTTCTGTGTTAAACTGCGGTGTATGGTTTATCGAAAAATCAGACGGATCATATAACAGATCGCTGCTACCGTTAGAATGATCGGAACAAACGATGACAACAACGCCGCTATTCCAGAGCCTATTCCCGCTACGTTGTAGTATATAAGAATAAGTATTACGGCCATGATCGTTGAGAGAGCTATCAGTGTATCAGCCTGAATATGGAAGAATCTGTGTGAAAATACCAATGTCAATCCAAATCCTATTATCCAGAATACAGCAAATACAGCAGCTATCGCTTTTATTGCCTCCCAGTTCATTACAATCAGATATATTGCGCCTCCAATAAGTGCCAATGGAATCAGAAAACGAATTATTGTTTCAAGGTTTGACAACAATGCGTTTCTTACCGGGTGACCTAATGGCCTTCTTCTTGATCTTGCTGTGTTTGATAATGCTGAGAAAAGTGGAGACGGCGTGCTGTTTTGGACTCTGTTTTCCGTTCTGAATGACGGGAGGTTTTCCATGGATTCAGAAACTACTCTTCTACTATTCCTGCGTGTAGGTATTTCATCAGTGTTTGCCGAATTAGCCGCTCTTGCACGTTCTACTCTCAAAGCAGGGGTTTCATTTGTTCGTGTGGGGGGGGCATTTCTTCTGATTTGCTCAACATATGCAGCGGCTTGACCTGTCAAGTTTTGATGGTCTGAGGCTGTATTTGAATTTGGCTGATTATTTACGGTTCGGTCTGGCACAACACGGTTTTCAATCGCATCTCTCCTCTTAGAGATAGTCGAAATGCCTTCACGCTGTCTTCTCTCATGTGTAGTAGGCGCAAGAGTCTGAGCGGTTTCCTGTGGAGTCGCTGTGCGCTGTGTGACCGGCGTTTCTGTAACGTTACGACGTACTCTTCTGTTTCGCGGCCTACGATAGATAACTTGCTCGTGACCTACCGATTCAGGCCTTGTTCTGTTTATGCTCAGTACTGGACTGGATATAAGCATTCGATTAACCGTTCCACCAACACCCGCATAACTTGGAACTGTGTTAACCATAGCTAATGTGCGCTGACAGTCAGGACAGGTAATAGTACTGTCCGGAAAATATCTGTTACAAAGATTACACTGTTTCATAATTATTGCCTCCTTTTAATTAACCGATGTTTAATACTTTAACATTGTGGAATTTTCCACTGCTTTTTGTATAAATAACTGCTCCTCCGTCCGAAATGCCCTTACCGCCTCTCATAAGCTGATACTGGTACATCTGTGGAAGAACAACCTTTGCCGCACCAAAACCCTGAGCTCCGAAGCTGGGTGCCCATTGATTCGAATCAGCAGAATAATAATTAATTATTGTCCTTGCATCTACCGCATCTACACCCAAACATACAAGATTTTCTATGTTCGGTACTATTGTTTGAAACGTATCTCCAAGTATTCGGAGAGATGGTGTGTAAATTCCAAAGGATACATCATCACCATTGTACAAGAACAATTCTTTTGGAAATTTTTTCAGTGGAACATTAACGCTTAGCAGAGAGAATGGGGGCATTCTTCCGCTTCGACACATAAGACTTAACTCCGCATACAATGAAGCTGTTACAATCTCACTGTCGGTTTGCGGAAGGTACATCACAAGAAAGTTGCTGTCAAGATCGCTATTCCCGAACTGTACAAATCCAAGCTGCCTGTCCATTTGATTAAAAAATGAATGAAACAGATACAACGAACTCCACTCACGATTTAATGTCGCTTTAAGATCGTCTGTAAAATAGCTTCCGGTGACTCTGGAAAGCCATTCTCCAAATCCCTTAATGCCATTCTCTGAAAATAAGTGTCCCGCTATTATTCTTAGATTTCGGTATGTATACTCAAAGTCATACATGTCTATAATCGTAAGCAGTATATTGCACCATTCGGTTAGCTTTGGATCGGGTGAATATGCGTTGGCTGCCTGTGTGAGAATATAGTTAGCCTCGTCAGCATTATCTGTACTGCCAAATGGATCGTATGCTTTGTTTAACCCATACAACACTACTCTGTTTCCATATCTGTTGTATATCTGTTCTGCAACTGATAGATTACTTGTTAACAAAATCGTAGGATACCTCTCACGGTAATTTACAGCAAATTTGTTGAGTATAATGTTATGGGCGTTATTCTCTGACCTTGAGTGGGGATGCCCGCCGCAGACAACCGTGTTGTATCGGTAATCTACTGAGCCAAAAAATTTGTTGTTTGGCCTTGGATTTGTACACTGCAGCGCAAAAGCTGCGCTTGAACTGAACAATGACATGTTATCTCCTCCTTCTTCCGATCCTTGACCTTAAACAATCAAAGTCAAGGATCTAATCTATCATTCATAATAACATACACCATATTTACCAAAAACAGGGGGACACTCATTGACCGGTTGGTTTTGGGCAATTATTAATCATCGTAGAGATCAAATTGAAAACGAAAAACATTCGGGTAATCTGCTATTTTTACATATGCCTCTCCTGTTTTTAATTTTAGAACATCTTCGGT
>ONAH01000103.1 GCA_900315715.1 uncultured Eubacteriales bacterium | reverse complement strand
CAGAAACAATAGTTATTAAAAATAAGAAAAACAATAATAAATCAGAAAATGAAGTAGTTCCAATATATGAGATTGCACCAGAGATGGATATGAAATCTGTGACTGTATATAACGAAACGGCAGAAATAGAATTAAACTATATAGGAATACTGAGGATTCCTTCCTTGGGATTGGAATTACCCATAGCAGATGAATGGAGTTATGACAATTTAAATTATGCACCATGCTGTTTCAGCGGATCTGCATATAATAAAGGTTTTGTGATATGTGCGCATAACTATGTATCACATTTTGGAAGACTCTCAGAAGCGTCATTGGAAGATGAGGTAGTGTTTACTGATTGTGACGGTAATAATTTTATCTATAAGATAGAAAGCATTGATGTTCTTGAACCGACAGATGTAGAGAAGATGATATCTGATGAGTATGATCTTACATTGTTTACATGTAATTTTACAGGTCAGGCAAGATTGGCAGTCAGATGCATGAAAAATGAAGATCAGGATTGATAAAGCACTTTCTGATAAAACTTGGAGGACGAATTACACGTCCTCCTTTTTTTGAGTAAAAAACGATTTAATAATGAACTTACATTCTCTGGTTATTCTGTAATGAAGCCAAATGTAAAAGAGTCATTTGAAATAATAATCATATTAACAATAAACTCTTGCAAAAATTGATATGATGTAATATAATTAAAAAAATGATGCGAAAAAAGATGATAATAATGAGTAATGCTGTATTATTACTTGTTATAATGAATATTTCTGGTTAATGTTTTATTTCTTGTAATTGTCCGACGGAGTAAAAGAGGAGCTTTGTGATAGTGATTTGACGCATTTAGTGTAAATGCAAGTGGTTATGTGAAGAAACTTATTAAGCATAAGCGTATTCCGGAAGATATAAACTATGTGCTGTCAAGTATTCAAATAACAACAAATAAACGGAGAGTACAATGTATCTGTAAGCTTGAGGTGTTCCGTCAGGGAAAGCCTGTTCAGAACATGAGTTGTATTAAGAAAATTTAACTATATTGGCAATAACAGATTGAATAAATAGCTTTTAGAAAGCCGGTGAATAAATGAAAAAACCAAATGAAAGTGTTGTATTTAAAAGTGTATCGGGTATTGTTGTAATACTGGTGGTATTTTCAGTTGCAGTAAGTATAATCGGATACAAAGGTTTTACAAATGCGCTGTGGTCACAATATTCGGATGGAGCGTTACTTGTTGCGGATACTGCTGCGCAGTTGGTTGATGCGGATGAAATTGAGAACTATGCGAAAAACGGTGCTGAAACAAAAGAGTATAAAGAAGTGTGGGAAAGTCTGAGTAAGCTGTGTAATTCATCCGGTTCGACATTTATATACGTTATCATACCGGATCTAACAGATTATGCTCACATTACATTTTTGTTTTCAACTATCCATGAAAACAGTAAGTTTTCACGGTATGATTTTGGTTATGTAAGAGAAACTACGAACGATGAATACAGAGAAAAATACCGTGCACTATATAATGGCAGTTCAACGCGGGAGATAGTAATCCGTGACAAGGGCTATATTGAAACCGAAGCACACATTACGGCACTAATACCGCTGAAAGACTCAACCGGGCAAACGAAGGCAATATTGTGTGTTCAAAGGCAAATGGATGAGTTGATATCAGTACGTCACCAATATCTTTTGCGTGTTACAGTAGTGCTTGTGGTATTGGCATTATTTGTAGTTATTATGCAGAGTCTATATCTGTATCGGATTTTTCTGATGCCGATGAAGATGATAACCGATGAAGCAGGGCGGTTTGCTGCCGAAAATGTAACGACAGGCTGCAAGCTGACAGAAACTATCCGACATAAAGACGAAATAGGGGTACTTGCAAGCTCTATTGATCACATGGAAGAACAGATAATAAACTATGTAGATAATCTCACAAAGATAACGGCAGAAAAGGAGCGAATAAATACAGAACTTGTGCTTGCAACAAAGATTCAGGCGAATATGTTACCAAACATTTTTCCTCCGTATCCACATCGTCAAGATTTTGATATATTTGCTTCCATGACACCTGCAAAGGAAGTTGGCGGAGACTTTTATGACTTTTTTCTTATAGATGACGATCATCTTGGTCTGGTGATAGCCGATGTTTCCGGCAAGGGTATTCCGGCGGCGTTATTTATGATGTCATCGAAGATACTAATTGAAAATATAGCGATGTCAAATCTTGAACCGGCTGAAGTTCTCACAAAAGCTAACGAACAGATTTGCAAGGATAATAAAGCGAATATGTTTGTTACAGTTTGGTATGGGATTTTAGAGATATCAACAGGAAGGGTAAAAGCTGCAAATGCAGGGCATGAGTTTCCAGTATTAAAAAGAGGAGATAAATTCGAACTCTATAAAGATAAGCATGGATTAGTTCTTGGCATTATGGATGGTATTAAATATGTGCAGTATGAATTTGAAATGGATCATGGAGATACCATGTTTCTTTATACTGACGGTGTACCGGAAGCAATGGACGACAAAAATGAGTTGTTTGGAAATGACAGAATGTTGAGTGCTTTAAATATTGAACCTGATACAGATCCGAAGTGCCTGACAGAAAACGTGAAATCCGAGGTAGATAGATTTGTTGATGATGCCAAGCAGTTTGATGATCTTACAATGCTTTGTGTAAAGCGTAATTAAAAGGTAACAAAGAGCGTGAAATATCATATTGTAAAAAAATGATATTGATATGATAGATAAAGAATTAAGTTCATTATTGAAATAAAGCTGATTTTTGTTATTTAGCAAATAGTTTTATACTAATTTCAATTTTTATGTTACATAGTATATAGTATAGTATTGTGATTTTGATATTATTGTAGTACAATCTCTCAACATACAGTTTTATATTGACAAAAAATTAATGATGTGCTATTATTTAATCAAAAAGTTTTTTATTTTTTACAGGAGGTAAGTATGAAAAAAGCATTATTGATTATTGTTAGCATAATAATATTGTGTTCGTGTTCGCTAACGGCGAATGCATATATAAGCCCTACTGTCCCAAATTCAGATACAGATGTAGTAAG
Source organism: uncultured Eubacteriales bacterium (assembly GCA_900315715.1). Classification (GTDB taxonomy): domain Bacteria; phylum Bacillota; class Clostridia; order Oscillospirales; family Acutalibacteraceae; genus RUG592. Next base: position 6,757 of record ONAH01000103.1, on the reverse strand, counting down.
CAGTAAACAAGAGTTTTCTCCAAAAACAGGTGTATCGTACAATTATCCAATAGTATTGGCAGGACTTGCAGGCGTTTTTGGATTAACAGCTATTAATTCAAAAAAGAAAGCAGACAGCGAGTAATATACTCGCTTTTGCTTTGTTGAAAAGAATTAAAGGATAAAATTAATGGCAGAGAATAAAAAAAGGAAATGGCTTGTAATAACGGCAATTTCAATGACAGGATTTATTCTAACCTTGTGTGCATTATTGTTTTATTTATATCTCTTATATACCGCCGGAAAAGAGAATAATGATTTACTGGAATCACAAGAAATTGGTAGTGATGTGGTAAAACCAGAATCAAGAGTCTCTTCAGAATCAGAGATTATTACGGATGATGAAAACTATATTCCTAAAGAGTTAATAAAATCTGAAAGCAGTGGTATAGACTTTACCCAACTGTATGAGATAAATTCTGAAATATATGCATGGTTAAAAGTTCCAAATACCTTGGTGGATTATCCGATACTTCAATCCGATACAGATGATATGTTTTATCTAAAGCACAATGTGTATGGGCAGTATTCTTTTGCTGGAGCTATATACACAGAGAGAATAAACAAAAAGGATTTCACCGATCCTAATACAGTGATATATGGTCATAATATGATGAATAACACTATGTTTACCACACTTCATAGGTTTAGAGATCCAAAGTTTTTCGAAGAAAATGAATACATATATGTTTATTTGCCCGGAAGGAAGCTAACTTATCACATTTTTTCTGCATATGAATATGATAACAGACATATTTTACATTCTTTTGATTTTAATGATAAAGATGAATATAAAAAGTATTTGGAATACGCACAAAATCCAACGAATACAATTACTCGCAATACACGGAAAATAAAGATCACAGCTGATGATAAGATAATAACATTAAGTACCTGTATGGATGCAAATGATTTTTCGCGATATATTGTTCAAGGAGTTTTAGTTGAAGATGAACCGACAAACTGATAGAGTTGATCAAGAAACCAAAGATACAGTTGCTGGTAAAAGAAAACATAAAATACAAAAGATACTATTAATAATTGGACTTACAATAATTGTGCTGTTGTTAATAGCTGTACTTGTATTATGTGTTATGATAATACAAGGAAAAAACAAGGTTAAATCGGATAATACAGAAGTTCAAAATGTAATATCAGTCGTAAACAATACAGTAGCAGATACACAAGACGAACCATATGATTATGAAGAATATGGTCAAAACTATGTGTATTATAATGGAAAAAAGTATAAATATAATGATAACATAAGCACGATTCTCTTTGCTGGAATTGACAGAAGAAGCAGCGATAATACCACAGATATGATATACACAGCCGGTCAAGCAGACTGCGTAATGGTTTTAGCTATTGATAGATTAAGTGGAGATTATAAGCTGATAGCTGTATCAAGAGATACGATGGTTGATGTAGATGTGTTTAACAGAAATGGAGATTATGTGGATGTTGAAAAACAACAACTATGTCTTGCATACGGATACTGCGACGGCAAAGAGAAGAGTTGTGAAAATTTAAAACGTTCAGTATCAAGAATTCTTTTTGGTATTCCGATAAATTCATATGTAGCCGTAGATCTTGATGTTATTTCCATTTTAAACGATAAGGTAGGAGGGGTAACTGTAGAGATTCCAGAGGATCTAACGAAATTCGATCCTACAATGACAAAGGGAAGAAAACTAACTCTTGACAACAAACAAGCAGAGGTTTTTGTACGTGCAAGAGATATTTATGGTGATGAGTATCAAAATGACTTAAGGATGGCGAGACAAAAAGTATATATAAAAGGGTTTATTACCAAAGCATTAGATCTTACGAAACAAGATATTACTGTACCAATACAAATGTATGAAAGTGTTTCAGATTATCTTGTTACTGATATTGATGTATCAATGATATCGTATTATACATGTTTGTTTTTAAAAAATGATTTTTCAGCTGATAAGAATATGGTAAAAGTACCAGGTCAGGCAGTAGGCGGAGAGAAATATGCAGAATACTATGTTGATACTGATGAATTGTTGGATATGGTTATAGACATATTTTTTGTAGAAATAAAATGATGTGCTATTGATGTTTTGAGAGAAAAGGGAGAGTTTTAATGAATGATAATACAACAGAGTCTAAAGAGGAAACGATAGACTTGTCGATAATCTTTTTCATATTGAGAAAGTACATTGTTTTTATAGTATTGTTTGGCATTGTATGTGGAACGGTATCATTTTATTATACAAAATATTTTATTCCGAACAAATATAAAGCCACAGCAACAGTGATCGTGAATTATAGACCAAACGAAGCGACATATGTTTATCCAAGTGATATTGTGACCTCAAGAAATCTTGCAGAATTATATTCAATAATAATAAAGTCTGATCAGGTATTACAAAAAGTGATTGATGATATGGATTTAGATATTAGTTATGAACAGCTAAAGAATATGATAACAGTACGAACGGTCGATGATACTCAAGTTGTTGAAATATCTACAATAAGTTCAGATGCTGATTTTGCTGTAAAACTGGTTAATAGCTTTGTTGAGAATTCAAAGCCAATTATTTTGGAAAAAGTCGATGCTGGTTCTGTAAAAGATCTGAATGCTGCGTCATTATCTAATAATGGATATCCTATTTCACCGAATAGGAACAAAAACACAATGACTGGTGTATTGTTTGGTTGTTTTATAGCATTTGCTTTTTTCTTAATTAAAGAACTGTTGAATAATCAGATTGAAACAGAAGAAGATGTAGTCAATGTTCTGAAAGTTCCAATGTTAGGCATGATACCATTAGTTGACAGAAAGGATTTTGGCAAATGAGAATTAAGAAAACTCGTTTAACGACAAAGCACATTTACTGTATTTCTGATGAGAATGCACCAACATACTATTCGGAGTCATTTAAGATGATTGCAACGAATATTGAGTTTATTGCAATTACACAAAAGTGTAAGAATATACTCATTACATCAGCAATAGATAATGAGGGCAAAACTAATTGTGCCGTAAATATAGCAATAGCACTTGCGGGTTGCGATAAAAAAGTTTGTTTAGTAGATTGTGATTTAAGAAGACCAAGCGTTCATTTAGTACAAAGGCATAGATACGGGCTTACACATGTATTAAAAGGAGAATGTAAACTCGAAGAAGCATTGTTTAAACATAGCGATTCCGATTTAAATATTTTACTTGCCGGAATAATTCCGCCAAATCCAACAGAATTAATTGCCAGCAAAAAGATGGAAAATTTAGTGAATCAGCTATCTGAAAAGTTTGATTATATAATTTACGATTCTCCACCATGTCTTACACTTAGTGATGCTTCTATACTTGGACGGTATATGGACGTATGTATATTAACGGTAAAACATCATTTTACTGATAAGAGAGTACTTGCAAGAGCAAAACGAATTCTTGAAAGTGCAGGAATAAAAATTGTTGGATCGATTATTACACAATATAATGTAAAAAAAGATCGATCGAATTCTTATTATTCCAATGTTGGGAAATACTATGATGAAAGTGATTACTGATCTTCATACTCATATTCTGCCGGGAATAGATGATGGAGCAAAAGATCCAGAAGAATCGTGGTTATTATTAAATGCACAGGCAAAACAGGGAGTTAGCAGAATAGTGTTTACTCCCCATTTTAATATCACACGAAATAGCGTTGAAAGTTTTATCGTAGATAGAGAAAACAGTTTAAAAAGAATGCTCAATAATTGTAATTTCGGTAGTTTAGAGTTAGATTATCATTTAGGTGCGGAAGTGTTTTTTTCTATTGATTTGGTTAAGGCTGATCTTCAGTCATTATGTATAAATGATACGAGATATATTTTAGTTGAGTTACCTATGGAAAAAAAGCCAGAAGGCTTAACATACATATTGTTAAATATAATTAATTCAGGTTATATACCAATAATAGCTCATGTTGAGAGATATTCATACATCACAGGAAACCCGTTAATACTATATAATTTGATTTATAATGGGTGTCTTGCTCAGATAAACTGCAAAACAATAATACAGGATAATAATAGATCTAAAATGGCAATTAAGTTCATAAAATGGGGTTTGGTACAATTTATTTGCAGCGATTGTCATTCAATAATACATAGACCTCCGAATATGGAAGAAGGCTTAAAAGCATTAAAAAAAACAATAGGAAATGAAAAAGTTTTAAGGTTAATTGATAATAGTAATAGAGTTTTTGAAAACAAAGATATAGAAATAGAAGAATTGATTAAACCGACTAATTTTCTTGGAATATGGCTATGATGATAAATAGGATGTGTTTGATTTGTTAGTAACAGAAGAAAAGGATAGAGTTCAATTTACCGTTAACGAAGACTTAGCTGATGTTTTAAAAAAAGATGTTAGTTGGGTTTATACACCGCCAAAAAAATATTATATTATAGTAAAGCGGGTAATTGATATTGTCTGCTCGATACTTACACTAATAATATTATTACCATTTTTTTGTTTGTTGCGATAGCTGTATTCATAAATGATCCTAAAGGATGTCCGTTTTTCTCGCAGGTTAGAGTTGGTAAAGACGGAAAAGAATTTAGAATGTATAAATTTCGTACAATGTGTATGGATGCAGAAGAACAACTTGATAAGCTACAAGTACAAAATGAAATGAATGGTCCTGTATTTAAGATCAAAGATGATCCAAGAGTATTAAAAATAGGTCGATTTTTGCGTGCAACTTCAATAGATGAATTTCCTCAGTTGATTAATATTATAAAAGGCGATATGTCAATAGTAGGTCCTCGGCCTGCATTGCCATATGAAGTAGAAAACTATAGTGAAACAGATAGAGTTCGATTATTGGCACAACCTGGACTAACTTGTTATTGGCAAATACAGCCTAACAGAAATACTATTCCGTTTGAAGAATGGATGGAACTTGACAGAAAGTACATTACAGAAAGAAGTATTCTGGTTGATATTAAAATAATAGTATCAACATTTAGTACTATATTTAAAATGCAAGGTTGGTAAAAAATCAAAGAGATATCAGATAACAAAATAATTATGACATGTTAATAATAATAGAAAGCAAAGATAAATTCGGGAAGTATTATTTTTGTAAGCGAAATTTTTGTTATTAATAATAAAAAGGGAGAATTGTAGGAATAATAAAAATAGCAGAAGATAAGGATAATAAATTAGATGTAAAACCAGTTGTAATTGGAAAGTATGCTTATAGGTTGCGTTAGAATTTTTCTCAAGGGTACAATGTTATGAGATGGTTGTGTTGGAGAGGTAGTTTTTGGTAAGAGTGAACCAAGTACAGTAATTGTAGGAAGTTCAATTACTGTAATAAAACGAAGTAATGGATAATTTGAAAGTGCGGATAATAATATGCAGGATAAGATAATATTATTATATGCACATTATTAATATTCTGATGTTATTTCTAACTGTCAATTATAAAAAAGATAATTTAAAATACATAATACATTGCTTTTTATGAGAAATAAAGTTTTATCTTGAAAGTGAAAGAATTTTTGCTAATATATGAATTGATTATAGTGTTAATATCAGTTTTTAGAGAGGTTTAAAATATGACTAATGAAATGGAATATCTTATACATTTATATACGTGTGGATCCAAAGGGATATGTGCAACGCCTCCAAATAAAACAATTGATTGGGAGAAATTAGTAAGTATTGCAATTAATCAAAGTATTACATATACTGTAGCTATGGCAATCAAGAAATCACACACCGGTTGTCCAAGCAGAATAAAATACAGATTGATTTCATCTCTAAGAGGTGCAGCAATAAAGAATTCAATAAAAACAGACAGAATTCTTGAACTTGTAAACAGAATGAAAAATGCCGGGATAGATGTTATTATTATAAAAGGCATAGATGTAGCAAGGTATTATGCGAATCCGGAATGCAGAGTTTCGTCAGACACTGATTTATTGATAAAACCAGAAGACGAACAGAAAGCAATAAAGTTTTTGAAAAATGAAGGTTTTAATGTAAAACTGAGAATAAAAACAAATAACCATTCTGTTGGAGTACATCCGGAGTTGGGGATGATAGAACTACATGTGACGTTGCTCCCCGATTTTTTTAAGAAAGAAGTTTTAAAAAAATGGGATTTTGAAGATAACTTATTTGAGAACAAGGTTGAGGTATTGTTTTATAAACTACCGTACTACTCATTAAACTATACAGAAAACCTTATGTTTTTAACTCACCATATGATTAAGCATTTTATGTTTAACGGTATCAGCTTACGAATGATAATGGATAATGCATTATATTCCAAAAACAATATTGAAAAGATAGATAAACAACAATATAAAAATGCACTGAAAGAAACAAGATATTATTATGTAATGCAGTTGTTGTTTGGAGTAGCTGTAAAATATTTTGGATTTTCAAAAACAGATTTTCCAATAGAGCCAATCATCTGTAATGAAGATATTTCTATGATATTAGATGATCTGGAAGAGGGTGGTTGGCAAGGTAAGAATAATGAAAACGAAAGAATAGATTGTTGGTATGTTTATGGACGCAAGCGTACAATTGAGAAAAAGAATAAAAGCAAGAGTATCAATAATCTGAATAAAGAATTTATAGTTGGAAATATAGCAACGCTGTTTCTTCCCTTAGAAAATATGCAAGAGAAGTATCCGGTATTAAATAAACATCAGTGGCTATATGTATTTTGTAGTT
>ONAH01000122.1 GCA_900315715.1 uncultured Eubacteriales bacterium | reverse complement strand
GCAGGTAACAGGACTTGAACCTGCATGAAATTGCTTTCACATGGACCTGAACCATGCGCGTCTGCCAATTCCGCCATACCTGCATTTAAAAGGTACTCATAAAGTGCTTAATTATAATACCATATCTAACGGAAAATGTCAAGAGTTTCTTGAAAATAATCAAAAAAATGATTTGCAATAAAAATTAATACAAAAAAAGTATAACCAAAACAGAAGAATGATAATCATTATTAACGCATTAGCGCTTTACAAGTATGAAATATTTGCAATTTTAGATTTAAAAATTGCAGTATAATTGAAAAAACCGTAAAATATAAGATAAAATAAGCTGAATTTTGCATTTTTTTTTAAAAAAATTTAAAAATGGTATTGCATTTTCCATTCATTAGTGATATACTGTTTATCGTCTTAAAAAGTTATTGCAGTTTACATTTAGGAAGTGCAGACTGTAAGCAGAATTAATTTATGGAGGATGATTATTATGGCAATCACGAATGAATATCTTAATGGCGTTCTTGAGACAGTAAAGAAGCGTAACGCAGGCGAGCCTGAGTTTATCCAGGCAGTAACAGAGGTACTTGAGAGCATTCAGCCTGTTGTAGAGAAGAGACCTGATCTTGTAGAGGCAGGAGTAATAGACAGACTTGTAGAGCCTGAGAGACAGATTGTTTTCAGAGTTCCGTGGGTAGATGATAACGGTAAGACACAGGTAAACCGTGGATTCAGAGTACAGTATAACTCTGCAATCGGACCTTACAAGGGCGGTCTGCGTTTCCATCCGTCAGTATATATTGGTATAATCAAGTTCTTAGGTTTTGAGCAGATCTTTAAGAACAGCCTTACATCACTTCCTATGGGTGGTGGTAAAGGTGGTTCAGACTTTGATCCAAGAGGCAAGTCAGATGCAGAAGTTATGCGTTTCTGCCAGAGCTTCATGACAGAGCTTTATCGTCACATTGGTCCGAACCTTGATGTTCCTGCAGGTGACATTGGTGTAGGCGGCCGTGAGATTGGTTTCCTTTTCGGACAGTATAAGCGTCTTAAGAATGAGTTCTCAGGCGTTCTTACAGGTAAGGGTCTTGAGTATGGCGGATCACTCATTCGTCCTGAGGCAACAGGTTTTGGTGCAGTTTACTATGCAGAGAATATGCTCAAGTATTTTGGCGACAGCGTTGAGGGTAAGACAGTTGCTCTCTCCGGTTTCGGTAACGTAACATGGGGTACAGCTACAAAGCTTACAGAGCTTGGAGCTAAGGTAGTAACACTTTCCGGTCCTGACGGATATATCTATGATCCAGACGGCGTAAACACACCTGAGAAGATCAGCTATCTCCTTGAGATGAGAGCTTCCTGCCGTGATAAGGTTCAGGACTATGCTGATAAGTTTGGTGTACAGTTCTTCCCGGGTGAGAAGCCATGGGGCGTTAAGGTTGATATCTGCATGCCATGTGCTACTCAGAACGAAGTTGGTATGGCAGAGGCAGAGAAGATCGTTGCTAACGGCGTTAAATACTACATTGAGGTTGCTAATATGCCAACATCAAATGAGGCAGTAGCATTCTTCAAGGAGAACGGTGTTAAGGTTGCTCCGTCCAAGGCAGTAAACGCAGGCGGTGTTGCAGTATCAGGTCTTGAGATGTCACAGAACTCAATGCGTTACAACTGGACAGCAGAGGAAGTTGACGCGAAGCTTAAGGGCATTATGAAGAACATCTTTGATTCTTCAATCAAGGAAGCTAACAAGTACGGACTTGGCGATGATCTTGTAGCAGGTGCAAATATTGCAGGCTTTATCAAGGTTGCAGAGGCTATGAAGGCTCAGGGTTGCGTATAATTATTTAAAAATAGCATATAATTAATTAAAAGACATACCTCTTGTAAAAAAACAGAGGTATGTTTTTGATTGTATAAAAATCTTATAAAAAGCATAGTTTATTTGGTTACAAAATATAAATTATTATATTACCCCCTTGACAATACGCACAGAATAAGATAAAATAATTATCAAGGAGATGAATATATGAACGATGAATTTGAAGCAGATTTGATTGTTCTTCTTGATGAAGACGGAGAGGAACATTCATTTGAAATACTGGATACAATAGAGCATGAGGACAAGACATATTATGCACTGTATCCGCTGATAGAAGATCCTCAGGCAAAGGTTGACGCTGACGGAGAGTATTATATTTTTGAAGTAGTCGAAGAAGACGGCGAAGAGCAGTTGGCTGAAGTAGAGGACGATGAGCTTTTGGATGAGCTTGACGAGATTTTTACAGAGAGATTTGAATCTCTGTATGATGACTCTGATGAAGAGTGATTATTGATTAGTAAAAAATCCTGCTTAATGCGTGTACGTGTTCAATTATAACCCTACAATTTTTAATCGGGAGCCGGACTCTTAGTGTGGACTGCAGACCTCCCGCTATTGCGGACGAAGGGAGCGAGAGACATTAAGGAGGTGCCCACCTGTCGCTTAGTAGGCAGGTTATGTACGAACACCTACGGTTAAGCGGGTTTTTTATTTAATTTTTTATCAAGCGGTAAACAATATCAAGTATAACCCTCTGAGTATTGGAAATGATACTTAGGGGATTTTTTTATTTAAAAAAAGAAAGGATTATGCTGTGTGCCAACATACGGAAAACAATTTCGGAATAACATATTGGGATTTCTTTCCGGAGTAATAAACGGGTTGCTTGGAGCCGGAGGAGGAATGTTAATAGTACCTCTTTTAAAAACAAGATTAAACGCAAGAAAAGCTCATGCGACAGCGGTTGCTATAATCTTTCCTATGTGTCTTGCAAGTAGTGTAATGTATCTATACAGCGGGAGAGTTACATTGAAAGAAGCACTACCGTTTATGCCGTTCGGAATTATTGGAGCATTTGTTGGAACAGTTCTATTGACAAAATTGAACTCAGGACAACTTAGAGTTATATTTAGTCTGTTTATGATATGGGCAGGAGTACGATTGATTACCAGGTAGGTGAAACAATATAAACTGGATGACGGGATTAGCGGGGGTACTTTCAGGAGTAATAGGTGCAATGGGAATGGGCGGCGGAGGAGTGCTGATAATATATTTAAGCTTGTTTACTGATACTGCACAAAGTCAGGCACAAGGAATAAACCTGTTATTTTTTCTTCCGGTTGCTTTGGTGTCTGTAATAAGAAATTCACATAAAAACCTTATTGAGTGGAAAATTGCGGTTCCGCTTGCCTTACTGGGCATATTTGGAACAGTTTTGGGAAGTTTTCTGTGCGGCAGATTTGACAACACGATACTTGCAAAAATGTTTGGAGTTCTGTTGTGCATAATGGGAGGAATAACACTTTTTTCTCGTTCGAAGAAAGAATAGTTTGTATATACTAAAAAATACTGCCAATACTTCTTTCATAAGAAAAGGAGGCATAGTATAATGTGTATGTCACTACTAAGTTTTTTAAAGAATAAGAATTCATCTGTAATTGGAAAAATCTTGTTTAAAGCATTGCTGTGTTCGTTTGTAGTATGTTCGCTTATGAGTATGACAAGCTTTTCTGCACAGTCTGAGAGTATTTCCGAGAGTGTTTTGCGTCTTCATATTATGGCAAATTCGGATTCAGAAAAAGATCAGGAACTAAAGCTAAATGTCCGTGATTTGGTACAGAATATATGTTATAATATGTATAACAGAACAGTGACGCTTGATGAAGCAGAGAGAATAGTGTCACAAAATCTTGAAACGATCAGAGAGACGGTTCAAAATGAGGTGTACAGACAGGGTTTTAACTATAATGTAAATGCGGAAATAGTAAATATGTATTTTACAAACAGGGTTTATGAAAATATTACTTTGCCGGCAGGGTATTACGATGCGGTAAGAATAACATTGGGTGAAGGAAAAGGACATAATTGGTGGTGTGTGATGTTTCCGCCGATATGTATAAGCACATCTGAAAATACAGCAGATATTTCAGATGTGCTAAGCTGTGAGCAAACTGATATAGTGACAAATAAATCTTATGATTGTAAGTTCAAGATATATGAGATGTTCTGTGATATATCGGAAAAAATAAACGGGAAGTGATTTGATGTTAAACATAGTACAAGGACGAAGTGGTACAGGCAAAACGAAGTACGTAACGGAAATGCTTGGAGAGCTTGCAAAGAAAGGAAATACAAAACTATTATATCTGATACCGGAACAAAGTTCATTTGAGAGTGAAACAAGGTTTCTGAAAATGCTTGGACCAATGATAAGCAGAAGAATAAATGTAATGTCATTTACAAGGCTTTATGATATGGTGATGAGAAGTACTGGTGGATTTTCCGGAACAGCAATAGATGACGGAGTAAAGCGTATAATGATGTCGCTTGCACTTGAGGATTGCCGAAATGAGCTTGAACTATACGGAAAACAGGCATTGAAGCCTCAACTTGCAGAATTGATGTTGACTGCCGTAAGAGAGTTCAAAACCTGTGCCGTCAGTACAGACGTACTCCGAAAAAATGCATATGAGAATAGAACTACCGAACTTGGGCAGAAACTATATGAACTTGCCCTAATAACAGATGTATATAATTCATATGTAGAAAAGAGCTATATAGATCCTCTTGACAATAACGCAAGGTTAGAGAAACGACTTATGCAAGTAAAATTCTTTGAGGGCTATACAATAGTAATGGACGGATTCACTGGATTTACAGCACAGGAGATAAACATAGCAAAACTGCTTATGGAACAGGCTGATGAATTTTATATAACAGTTGGAATGGATGTTAAGGATAGTACAGAAAACCTATTTTTCGATATAAACAGAATGAAAAATAAGTTTATACAGCTTGCGGAAAACATTGGTGAAGAAATACGTTATGCAAAGAAACTTTCCGAAAACTATCGAATTAAATCAAGCGGGATAAGTAAAATTGAGAAAGGTATATACAGAATATCGGCAGAGCCGTCAGAGGGGATTTCTGAGGGTGTAACTGTTGCAGAAGCTGAGGACATTTTTGAAGAGTGTTCATTTGTTGCAGATAGTATATATAGGATAGCAGTTTCTGGAGAGTGCCGTTACAGAGATATAGCGGTTGTTTGCAGGAATAGTGAGGATTATAAAGGTATACTTGACTCTGCGTTTGAGAGCAGGGGAATACCATATTTTATGTCAAAGCCGTATCCTATTGATACTAAACCTTTGATGTTGCTTGTGCTGTCAGCATTTGAATATGTTATAACGATGAACAGTGATAAGATTTTTTCCATAGCAAAGTGCGGATTGCTTAATGTCACAGATTACGATGTATCTTTGCTGGAAAACTATGCGTATATATGGAACCTTAAAGGAAAGAGATTTAAAGAAGATTTTATTTCACCACCTGACGGGTATGGTTCAATGAGTGATGAGTATGTTGTCAAATCTTTGGAAAGACTCAACGAAATAAGACAGCTTATTATAGCACCATTAATATCATTTGAGGAGAAAATAAAAAAGGGCGGTGCAAAAGAGATATCGCAGGCGGTATATGAACTTCTGATAGAATACAAAGTTGACAAAAACATTAGACATAGTAAGGACGAATTTGCAGATGAAGAAATTCGATTATGGGATTATCTTATGGATCTGCTTAATAAGATGTATTTATCCCTTGCAGAAAGAGATATAAACTATAAGAGATACTATGAGTTATTTTTGTCGGTTGTAAGGTGTGCACAGATATCCGATATACCTCAGACGCTTGATCAGGTAACGATAGGAACAGCAGACAGCATAAGATTGAATAATCCGTACGCTGTATTTGTAATAGGAGCAACAGACGGAGTGTTTCCGCATACTCCCGTACAGGGAGGGGTGTTCAGTGACAGTGAGAGAAGAATGCTTATTTCGCAAGATGTTCCGCTGTATGACGCTTTGGAGGAGTTGTTTCTGCATGAGAAGTACCTGGTATATAATGCAGTATCGGCTCCGACAGATAAGCTTTGTGTTACATATTATAAGAAAGATCTGAAAGGCGGAGAAGTAAAGCCGTCCTCAATTGTATCTGAGATAATAAGATTATTACCTGATGTAAAGATAAATGATATATCGTTAATGAATGACGCAGATTTGATATACAGTGAAAAAACTGCATTTGAGAAATGTACTCTGAGATATAATATGAGCGATCCTTTGAGTGTAGCATTAAAGGAGTATTTTTCAAACGAAAAAGCGTATAAAGATAAGCTAAAAGCAGTTGAAAGAGCGGTAAAGAGGAAGGATTACCGAATAGAGAACAAAGAGTTGGCAATGAAACTTTTCGGAGGGAATAAGAGTATTTCTGCATCGCAGATAGAGAGTTATAATAAATGCAGATTTCAGTATTATTGTAATTACGGGCTAAAGCTAAAAGAACGCAGGAGAGCGTCGATGGATGCGATAGAATACGGAAGTCTTGTGCATTATCTGCTTGAGAATACATTAAAATACTATAAAAGTCATGATTATGAAAAGCTTGAAGATGAACAGTTGTCAGAACTTCTTGATACATTAATGGATGATTATCTGGAGAATGAACTTGGAGGTACAGAAGATAAAAGCGAAAGATTTAAATATCTTTACTCAAGGGTAAAGAGGAATGCAGAGAAACTGATAAGACGAATGGATGAGGAGTTTGCAACATCGGATTTCAGACCGGTAGATTTTGAATTAGCAGTTGGAAAAGACGACGGCATAGAGGGATACTCAGTAACAGACGCGAACGAAAATACAGTTACAGTAAGCGGAATAATTGACAGAGTAGATCTGATGCAAAGAAACGGAAAAAAATACATACGCATAGTAGATTATAAAACGGGTGCTAAGGAGTTCAAACTATCAGATGTACTATACGGTCTGAATATGCAGATGTTGATATATTTGTCAGCTATTGCAAAAAACGGAGAAGCAAGATACGGAGAAGAAATAGTCCCGAGTGGAGTGTTGTATATGCCGGCAACGGTAGATACAGTATCGGTTGATGCTAATGCAGACGATAAGATTATACAGAATGAACATGATAAGAAACTGAAAATGAACGGATTGCTGCTTAATGACGAAGAAGTGTATAAGGGAATGGATAAATCTGTATCTGGAAGGTTTGTGCCAATATCTACATGTAAATCAGGAACCTTAAGTGCGGCAAGTCAGAGATCACTGATTACAGCAGATCAGCTTGATATGGTGTTTGAAAAGGTAGATAAACAGATAGCGAAGATGAGCGAAGAATTAAATGAGGGCAGGATAGAAGCTGTTCCGGTTTCTGGTTCGTACAGTCCGTGCGATTGGTGTGAGTATAAAAGTATCTGTGCAAGAGATAAGAATGAAAAAGAGAGACCGATAGTTTCGATGAAAACGGAAGAGGTATTGAAAAGTATAAAGCAGGAAAACGGGGAGGCAGAGTAATGGCAGGTGTAAAATGGACAGAAAATCAGCTTGATGCAATAAATGCACGAAAAGGTGCAGTTCTTGTTTCGGCAGCGGCAGGTTCAGGCAAAACAGCAGTTCTTGTAGAACGCGTAATAGATATGATAACAGATCCTGTATCGCCGGTTGATGCAGACAGGTTTCTTGTTGTAACATATACAAGAGCGGCGGCAGGCGAAATGAAAGAGCGTATATCTGCAAGATTGGACGAACTCTTGAGAGAAGATCCGTTTAATGAAAACCTCCGCCGACAGCAAATGTTGCTTACAAAGGCACAGATAAGCACGATACATAGCTTTTGCTCCGATGTGGCAAGAGAGTATTTTTACACATTGGATATTCCGGCTGATTTCAGAATAGCAGAGCAAGAGGAGCTTGAGATACTGAAAACAAATGCACTTAACGAAGTTCTTGAGAGGCGATACTCACAGGGAGACAGTACGTTTGAGAATATGGCAGAGATGTTTTCAGCATCGAAAGATGACAATACACTTCAGAAGATAATACTGATGTTGTATGATTTTTTGCGTTCTCATCCTTTTCCGAAGCGTTGGGTAGAGGAAAAATATGCTATGTACAGCGGTGCAAAGAGTGTATATCAGACTGCATGGGGAAAAGCCATTTATGAAAGAACTGTTATACAGACTTCTTTTATTAAGAATGTCAGCGAAAGAGCGGTTGAACTTTTACAAGAAGAGCCAAAACTCAATAATGCAAAATTTGGTGATACCATAAGAAAAGACGCAGACAGTATTTCGATTCTTGCAGAAAAAGTAATGAGCGGAGATTGGAACGGAATAATAGATGAACTGCGATCCACCGAATTCGGAGAAAAAATATCAACGCCGGCAGGTTTTGGTGATAATGAAACGAAAAAAACTATAATGTCGTTGAGAGATACAATAAAAGACGTAATGGTTGATATGCGAAAAATCTATACTGTTTCAGATGAGGAGTGTATAAACGAAATAACTGAGCTTGCTCCTACGGTGAGGTGTTTGTTTGACGTAATGATTGAATTCGGAGAATTGTATTCAGAACTGAAGAAAGAAAAACAGCTTGCTGATTTTTCGGATTTAGAGCATTGGGCGTTAAAGCTTCTTGTAAAAGAGAGCGAAAACGGAATATTTATGACAGAAACAGCAAAGGATATTTCATCACGCTATGATTATGTAATGGTAGATGAATATCAAGATGCCAACAGTATCCAGGATACGATATTTAAGGCGGTAAGCGATAACGACAAAAAGCTATTTGTTGTAGGCGATGTAAAGCAAAGCATATATCGTTTCAGACAGGCAATGCCGGAAATATTTATAGGCAGAAAGAACCGCTATTCGCTTTATGATCGCAATAACGAACAGTATCCCGCAAAAATAATTCTGGACAAAAACTTCCGCAGCAGAGAGGGCGTTACAGAGGCTGTAAATTTTGTATTTAAAAATCTGATGTCAGAAAATGTCGGAGATATTGAGTACAATGATGAGGAAAAACTTGTTGCAGGAGCAGAGTATAAGCCGAGCGAAGATCCGTGTATGTCATATCATATGCTTGATATTACAAATTCAGAAACACAAGACCAGGATAAGGAAGAAGCAAGATACATAGCCGTCCTGATCAGGAAAATAATGAGTACACAGACTGTATCGACAAAGCAGGGCAACAGAAAGCCGCAGTATGGAGATTTCTGCATACTGATGAGGGGAGTAAAAAAACACGCAGCAATATTTATTGATGAACTCAAAAACTTCGGAATACCTGCAGTAAGTGAAACAGAAGATAGCTTTTTTGCAAGACGTGAGATAAAGATAATATTGTCTTTGCTAAGGGTGATTGACAATCCCTTACAGGATATTCCACTTGCAAGTGTGTTGTTAAGTCCAATGTTTGGATTTTCTGAGGACGACCTAACGAAAATGAGAGTAGATAATCCTAAGAGAAACTCATTGTATTCGATTCTGCTTGCGGAGAGGAAGGAGGGTGAGCAGAAAGCTAAAGTGTCCGATTTTATTGAAAAACTCAAGACTCTTCGCAAAGCAGCCGCAAGCCTGCCGACAGATGTATTGCTTGACCGCATATATACCGAAACATCTTTCCCTGAAATAATATCAGCAGAGGAGGAAGGTGAGTATAAGCGCAATAACTTAAGGTTGCTTTTACAATATGCGAAGAATTACGAGAATGCAGGATACAGAGGAGTGGGCGGATTTGTTCGCTTTTTAGACAGGCTTGAGGATAACGGTTCGGACTTAGCATGTGCAGAGAATAAGAACGGTAACACTGAAAATGTCGTAAGAATAATGACGATACATAAGTCAAAAGGTCTAGAGTTTCCGATATGTATAGTGGCGAATTTAACGCGTAAAATAAATACAGATACAACAAAAGAGGTTTTACTGCATAATGAACTTGGGCTTGGTGTAAAGCATACCGATAAGATCAAGATGTGCAGATATACAACAATGCCGAGAGAGGCAGTATCTTTAGAGGTAAAACGTAATGAGTTAAGTGAAGAATTACGAGTATTGTATGTAGCGATGACACGAGCAAAAGAGAAACTGATAATGGTATCATCTGTTAAGAATCTTCTTGTTGGAAAAAAAACATCAAAGTCATATTTAGAAAAAATAGCAGAAACGCTTTCTTATGAGAATAATGCCATAAGCCCGTACAGTGTGAGCAGTGTAACAAGTCTTGGAGACTGGATAACACAATGTGCATTAATTCACCCTGCAAGCCATGATTTGAGAAGAAAGAGCGGTTATACAGGAAAGTTTGCACTAGGAGCGGAAAAACCATGGGAAATATGCTTAATTGATGATTTGAATGAGTTTTACAGAAAGCTTATTTCGAAAACAGATACGATTGAGATTGCAAAAAGCGACCAGGCCGTTATCAGTTCAGTGGACAGCGATTTTGAAATGCAGAAAGAACGCTATGCAGAGATGCTCAAAGAAAGATTGTCATCAGTCTATGAGTACGAACAGCTTTCATACGTACCGATGAAGGTATCAGCGTCAGCGTTGGCACATAAGGACGCAGAAAGAAAATTTGCAGCAATTAGCAAGCCTGATTTTATGAACAGCGAAAAGCTCAGCGGAGCACAAAAAGGTACGGCGGTTCACACATTTGTTCAGTATTGTGATATTGCAAATGCAAGGGAAAGCGTTAAAGACGAGATAGACAGACTTGTTTCAGGAGGCTATTTAACAAGAGTACAAGGTGACAGTGTAGAAATCGACAAAGCTGAGAAGTTTGTCAAATCATCAGTAGCCGATAGAATGTTAATTACCCCCGCACTTGAAAGAGAGTATCGTTTTACGGTAGAAATACCTGCGTCAAGTGTTGACAGTACGCTCATGTTTCCGTACAGTGAGGAGCAGGTTATATTACAGGGAGCGATAGACTGTATGTTTGAGGAGAATGGGCGAATAGTAATTGTGGATTATAAGACGGACAGAGTAAAGGATCCGTTAAAACTTGCCGAACTTTATAAAGAACAGTTAAGACTGTATAAATTAGCGGTAGAGCAGATAACAGGAAAACTTGTAAGTCAGTGCTTGCTTTACTCATTTGAATTGGGCTGTGAGATAGAGGTATAAAACATGTTTGAGGGGAGTAACGAAGGTTGCTTCCCTAAATTGTTGTAAAAGAAGTTACAAAATTGTAAAATATCACAAGTTGTGAGATTTACTATGGAAATTGTCGATTATTTGTATTATAATAAAATGGGCAGTGAATAGTTGCAGCTTTAAGATTAAATAACGGAAAAAGGAGATCGGCTATGATGAATATATGGCATGACATTGAAGCAAAAAGGATATCTCCCGAGGATTTTGTTGCAGTAATAGAGATATCTAAGGGAAGTAAACTAAAATATGAGCTTGACAAAAAAACAGGAATGCTTATACTTGACAGAATACTCTACACATCAACGCATTATCCGGCAAATTACGGATTTATTCCGCGTACATATGCAGATGATAAAGATCCGTTAGATGTACTGGTACTTTGTTCAGAGCAGATAGAGCCTCTGACACTTGTACGCTGTTATCCGATAGGAGTAATTAAGATGATAGACAACGGAAGAAATGATGAGAAGATAATAGCAATACCATTTAATGATCCGACATATAATGACTACACAGATATATCTCAGCTTCCATCGCATATTTTTGATGAGATGTGTCACTTCTTTACAGTGTATAAAACTCTTGAAAACAAAGAAACAGCAGTTGACGAAGTATTGAACCGTGACAAGGCGATAGAGATAATAGCATCTACAATAGACGCATACAAAAAAGGATTCTGCGGTGAAATATTATGAGTGAAGAAACAAAGCGCTGCAGAAACATAAGAAGAGTATTGATATTCCTGTTTATCGTGTGTGGATATATGCTGTCAATGACATTTGCAGTTGATTTGATAGAGATTGACGGAGTAGAAACATACATACAAATGACGGCGTTGAATCTTGCTTTTGGAACAATGGGAGGGGCAACACCTGTAAGACAGAATACAGTAATAGGGTTGTTATACATAATAATACCGTTAGTAGGATTTTTCTTTATGTTTTTTGATAAGAAAACAAACATAAAGAATATAGTTGGAATATGCTGCGGAGTAATAGGAATGACTTCAATATTTATGTTTATAGGATTAAATATAGGAATAGGTGCGCTGATAAGCATATTTTGCTATATACTGATAGATATATTATCAGCGACAGCGCTATTAATGAATTTGCAGGACAGAAAAGCGGAAAGAAAACCACGAACACTAAAAAGACATTTGGATTGACGGATAACACCGGAAAAATATAATTAATTGTAACCTTTTTTTGTATTGACAAAAGTGGATTAATAGGGTATAATTTAATGCGGTATTTCGAGTCAATATGGAGTTTTTGTGTGATTATTGAGGTGCGTTTATGCTGTTAGATTTAAGGAAAGTATTCTTGACCGAAGATGAGGTGCTTAATTCCTCATATGAGCTTGATTTAAGCGATATGGAGTTTAACGGGTGTGAACCACTGAAAACACCGATAAAGGTGTCGGCAAAAGCAGTCAATCGTGCTGGTGTCGTTAATCTGGCGGTTTCGGCAGAGTTCGATTATACTGCGCCCTGTGACAGATGCGGTGAGGAAACCATAACTGCGTTTGAATACAGCTTTAATCATACACTGGTATTAACTCTCGAAGGGGAAAACGAGGGTGACTATATTGAAACTCCCGACTACAATCTTGATTTAGATGAGCTGGTCACATCGGATATACTGCTTGAGCTTCCGTCAAAGCATTTATGCAGTGAGAAGTGCAAGGGTATATGTCCAAAATGCGGTACAAACCTAAATAAGGCTGTATGCGAATGTGACTTGCAGGAAGTAGATCCTCGTTTAGAGGCTCTAAGAAGTTTATTGTAACATATCGTTTTTTTATAAGGAGGCGTTTAAAATGGCAGTACCGAAGAGAAAAGTATCAAGTGCAAGACAGAATAAAAGACGCAGCAATGTATGGAAGCTTAAGGCTCCGGCTCTTTCAGTTTGCTCAAACTGTGGTGAGTATAAGGCTCCGCACAGAGTTTGTGGCAGCTGTGGCTATTACAATGGCAGAGAAGTAATTAAGATGGAAGAGGCTTAATTCATATCTGCTTTTCAGCAAGTAAAAAGGGGAGGAGTATTCCTCCCTTGTTTTTTTAATATGAACAAGAGGAGTGATTCTATGGGTCTGTTTGCTAAAATAAAAGAAGGTCTGAAAAAAACACGTGACAGTGTAGTAGGTCAGATCGACTCAATGTTAAAATCCTTTTCCAAAATAGACGAAGAGTTGTTTGAGGAATTGGAAGAGTTGCTGGTAATGGGTGATGTTGGAATAAATACGTCACAGAAAATATGTGATCAGCTAAGAAAAAAGGTTAAAAAAGAGGGCGTTACAAACCCTAAAGAGGTTCACAGACTTCTTGAAGAAATAGTAGCTGAAATGCTTGAGGGTGGTCAGGAGCTTAATATTTCTACAAAGCCGTCAATTATACTTGTGATAGGAGTGAACGGTGTAGGAAAAACAACAACGATCGGTAAGTTGGCAAATAATCTCCGTAAAGACGGAAATAAAGTGTTGTTGTCAGCGGCTGATACATTCCGTGCAGCAGCGATAGATCAGCTTGAAATATGGGCAGAAAGAAGCAAGTGCGATATAGTAAAGCAAAATGAGGGATCAGATCCTGCGGCAGTTGTATTTGACTCTATTCGAGCAGCA
This sequence comes from uncultured Eubacteriales bacterium, assembly GCA_900315715.1. Classification (GTDB taxonomy): domain Bacteria; phylum Bacillota; class Clostridia; order Oscillospirales; family Acutalibacteraceae; genus RUG592. The sequence goes on along the minus strand of ONAH01000122.1, from coordinate 3,463 downwards.
AAGGCAAGAGGAGCAGATGTAATAATATGTGATACAGCTGGAAGACTTCATAACAAGAAACATCTTATGGATGAACTTAACAAGATAAGTCGAATAATAGATCGTGAGCTTCCCGATGCAGATAAAGAGGTACTGCTTGTTTTAGACGCTACAACAGGACAGAATGCGGTTAATCAGGCAAGAGAGTTTAAGAATGCCGCAGGAATTACAGGTATAGTGTTGACAAAGCTTGACGGTACAGCTAAGGGCGGAGTGGTTTTGTCAATCAAGGAGGAATTAGACGTTCCTGTAAAGTATATCGGAGTAGGAGAGCAGATAGACGATTTACAGCCGTTTGATCCACAGGAGTTTGCAAAAGCATTGTTTGATGTGGAAAAGGATGTATGATTATGATAAAATATATAATAGCTTCCAACAATAAGGGAAAAGTAGCGGAGTTAGACAGAATATTGAATCCTCTTGGAATAACAGCCGTAACAGCAATGAGTGAGGGAATTGACCTTGGAGAGGTTGAAGAAACCGGCGAAACCTTTGCAGAAAACGCATATATAAAAGCAATATCGGCATTTGAGAAATCAGGTAATCCCTGTGTAGCAGATGATTCAGGTTTGATGGTAGATGCATTGAACGGTGAGCCCGGGGTATATTCTGCACGTTACGCAGGGGAAAATGCAACCGATGCAGATAAAGTAAAGAAGCTTCTTGAGAAAATGAAAGATATTCCATTAGAAAAAAGAACAGCAAGATTTATTAGTTCGATATGCTGCATAATAGATAAGGATACAGTAATTACAGCGGAGGAAACTTGTGAGGGTGTTATAGGATTTGAACCTAAAGGCGACGGTGGTTTTGGTTATGATCCGGTGTTTATTTATAACGGAGGAAAAACATTTGCACAGTTAACAGCGGAGGAGAAGGACGCTGTAAGCCACCGTGGAAAGGCTCTCAGAAGTCTTAGCAAGAAGCTTACGGAATACTATGGAAAATAAGGAGAAGAATATGCTGACAAGTAAACAGAGAGCCTATTTGCGTTCACTTGCAAATAGCATAGATACAATACTGATGGTAGGCAAGGGCGGAATGAGCGAACAGATAATCGCACAGGCAGAGTCTGCTCTTAAGGCAAGGGAGCTTATCAAAGGCAAGGTGCTGGAAAGCTGTGATTTATCGGTAAGAGAGGTTGCAGATATGATAGCGGAGGCAACAAGATCAGAGGTAGTTTTGGTAATAGGTACAAAGTTTGTACTGTATAAGAGAAACGAAAAAGAGCCAAAAATAGAATTACCAAAGAGTAAGAAGAAGTAATATATCTATAAAAACAATTTATAGAAAGGAGAGGTGTTGATGGCTAAACCGATAGTAGCGATAGTTGGCAGACCGAATGTCGGCAAATCGACACTGTTCAATAAGCTGATAGGTCAAAGGTTGTCAATTGTTGACGATACACCCGGTGTTACCCGTGACAGGCTGTATGGTGAGTGTGAGTGGAAAAACAGGACATTTACCATAATAGATACAGGAGGTATTGAGCCAAAGACGGACGATATAATTCTTTCTCAGATGAGAAAGCAGGCAGAACTTGCGATAGAGTCGGCAGATGTCACAATACTTGTAACCGATGTAAAAACAGGTCTTGTGGCAACAGATGCAGAAGTAGCGGCGATGCTTCTAAAGAGCGGAGTACCGGTTGTATTGTGCGTAAATAAGTGCGACAAGATCGGCGAACCGCCTGCGGATTTCTACGAGTTTTATAATCTTGGATTAGGAGATCCGATACAGGTATCGTCAGTACATGGTCACGGAACAGGAGATCTGTTAGATGCAGTGTTTGAGTATTTTCCGCCGGAAACAGAAGATGAAGAGGACAGCGATGTTATCTCTGTTGCGGTAATAGGAAAGCCGAACGCAGGAAAGTCATCACTTATCAATAAGATAGTAGGAGAGGAAAGATGTATTGTATCCGATATTGCAGGAACAACGAGAGATACAATAGATACGCTAATAGAGAACAGTCACGGTAAGTTTAATTTTACCGATACAGCAGGAATAAGGCGAAAGAGCCGTGTTGATGATAATATAGAAAAATACAGCATACTCAGAGCAAAAATGGCTATTGAGAGAAGTGATGTATGCGTAATAATGATAGATGCAGTTGAGGGATTTACTGAACAGGATTCAAAGGTAGCAGGACTTGCGCACGAGGCCGGAAAAGCATGTATTATCGCTGTAAACAAGTGGGACGCAGTGGAAAAGGACGGCAAAACTATGGATCAGTACAGAAAGAAACTGGAAGTAGATTTTTCGTTTATGTCCTACGCACCATTGATATTTATATCAGCAAAGACAGGGCAGAGAATAGACAAACTGTTTGAGTTAATAAAAGAAGCTGCTGCCGCAAATGCAATGCGTATAAAGACGGGAGTATTAAATGATATACTGGCAGAAGCCGTTGCAAGAGTACAGCCACCGACAGATAAAGGAAGAAGGCTAAAGATATTCTATATGACACAGGCATCAACTAAGCCGCCAACATTTGTATGTTTTGTAAACAGTGCAGAGTTGTTTCATTTTTCGTACAGACGATATCTTGAAAACAGGATTCGTGACAGCTTTGGTCTAATAGGAACACCGATACATTTTGTTGTCCGTGAACGCGGTGATAAGGACGACAGAAAGTAAATCAACAGAGGGGTATAAAAAATGATAGGTTTATTTACAGATTTATCAAATGTTCTTAAAATAATAATTGTAATGATAATAGCATATCTTCTTGGAAGTATAAATGTAGCTATATTAATTACAAAGATATTCACAGGAAAAGATATTCGCACTATGGGAAGTGGAAATGCAGGATTTACGAATGTAATGAGATCTGTCGGAAAACTTGCAGGAGTGCTAACGTTTATAGGCGATTTCTTAAAATGTGTAATTGCGATAATAATAGGCGGATTGATTTTTAAAACTATGAACAGTACAGCAAATGTTACGGAATTATCCGGATATGGAAGATACCTTGCGGGAATGTGCTGTTTCATAGGACATATATATCCGATATATTTTAAGTTTAAAGGCGGTAAGGGAGTAGTAACAATGGCAGCATTAGCTGCGGTAATAAACTTTCCAGTATTTGCGATATCATTTTTAACGTTTGCTGTTACATTTGTGATTACAAAAATAGTTTCAATAAGTTCGATTTTCGGATCATGTATGCTTGTTGTTTCAACGTTCCTTATTACTTATTTATACAATTTCAAACACCTTGGAGCAGTATCATTTGAGTATGTAATAACAGTATCGATACTTACTCTTGCAATTTCAGCGACAACAATAATAAAGCATAAGGATAATATAAAGCGATTGCTCAAAGGCGAAGAGAAAAAGCTTGAACTTAAGAAAAACAAGTAATAATAATTATAAAATCTCTCCTATTCAGAAAAAAGAATAGGGGAGATTTTTTGAATTC
>ONAH01000186.1 GCA_900315715.1 uncultured Eubacteriales bacterium | reverse complement strand
ATTACAGCTTGATGAGCTGTCTAATCTCGAAAAGGCATATATCACGGTTAAGTGCATATATACCGAGGAAATACCCGACAAGGATTTTGAAGAAGCGGTAAAAAAAGCCTACTGGTTTTGTGACGGCGGCGATATGCCGAAAAGCGAGCCTGCAAAGGTAAAAACGCTTGACTGGAAGCACGATGAAAGCATTATCTTTCCTGCTGTAAATAAGGCGGCAGGGTGCGAAGTAAGGGCAGTCCCTTATATGCACTGGTGGACGTTCTTAGGCTACTTAGGCGAAATAGACGAGGGGCTGTTCTCTACAGTTATGAATATCCGTCAAAAAAGGGCAGAGGGTAAAAAGCTTGACAAATGGGAGCGTGATTTTCTCCGCAAGCATAAAAAGATGATAATATTGTACACGGACGAAGAACGACAGGCTATCGAAGAAACAGAGGCATTTTTGAAAACCATCACATAGAGGGGGTGAACCTATGGCAGACGGAAACCTTAATTTTGATACAAAAATAGACCAAAGCGGATTTGTAAAGGGTATCAAGAATATAGGTAAAGGAATAACAACTCTTGCCGCAGATATAAAGTCAATTACCGATAAGGCAATATCAAGCTTTAAGCAGATAACAGCGGTATATCAGGTGCAAATCGAAGCCGAAGCAAGACTGGGAGCAACAATGCGAAACTCCACATCAGCAACAAAAGAGGAAATACAATCCGTTAAAGACCTTGCAAGCAGTTTACAGGAGCTGGGAGTTGTCGGAGATGAGGTACAGCTTGCAGGTGCTCAGGAGCTTGCAACTTATGTTGAGAGTGCAGACAGTATAAAAACAATGCTCCCTGTTCTCAATGATATGATAGCACAGCAATACGGTTTTTCTGCAAGTACCGACAGTGCGGTAACGATCGCTACAATGCTTGGTAAGGTGCTGCAGGGTCAGACTTCGGCGCTGTCCCGATACGGTTACTCTTTTGACGAGAATCAGGAAAAGCTCCTTAAATTCGGTACAGAGGAGCAGAGAGTTGCTACTCTTGCGGCGGTTGTAGAGGAGAGCGTTTCGGGTGTAAACAAAGCACTTGCAGACACTCCGACAGGTAAAGTGAAACAGCTGTCAAATGATTTTGGAGATCTTAAAGAAACTGTCGGTAAAATGCTTACAGATGTCTTATACCCTGTTGTAACTGTGCTTGATACTCTTGTAAAAAAGATAAATGCTGTTTTCTCTTCAATTTCAGACAGAATACGAGAAGTTATGGGAATAACAGACAGTACCGATATAAATTTGGGACAGAGCTTTGAAGATGTTGAAGAAGTAACAGAAGAAGCTGCACAAAATACGGCGGATATGGCAGACAGCTCGGAGGAAGCCGAAAAAGCAAATAAAGAAAATCTCTCCGATTTTGACGAATTGAACGTACTGTCACAACCCGAAAGCACAGACGATTCCACAGCCGAACAGCTTGCAGAAGAAACAACTCAGGCTGAAATACTTGCAGATCAGATCACGGACACAGAAAGCAGAATTGACGATTTGTCGGACGCTGCCGCAGGTGTGGATTTTAGTTTTATACAAGAAAAAATTCAAGCTGTTATCGACTTTATTTCACCGCTTGTCGAAAAGGTAAAAGGTTTTTTTGGCAGTATAAAAGATTCTATTTTATCATGGTGGGAGAATGGCGGCAGCGAAGCATTTGACAAATTCAAAAACACGCTGATAGGAATAAAAAATGTGATAGTAGATATATGGAAAAGTTATGTTTCTCCTTTTTTATCGTATATAGGAAAATCGCTGTCACAGCTTTGGAGCGAGCATATAAAACCGCTTTGGAGTGGTGTTCTTGAAGTGATAAGTGCTTGGTGGGAGGCAGTTTCCGCTATATGGGATAATCTGCTTGAACCATTATACGAAACATTTATTAAACGCATAATGGTCGGAGTTATGGGTGTGCTAAAGTCTTTATGGGATCTTGTAGCCGATTTGTTTAAGGTCATAGCCGGCATAGTAAAGGGAATTTTAAAAATCGTCAAAGGCTTGCTTGAATTTATAACAGGAGTTTTTACGGGCGATCTTGACAAGGCTTTTGACGGTATAGAGGATATTTTTTCAGGTTTCGTTGATGTGTTATGGTCGATTCTTAAGGGTGTTATAAATGTAATGATTGATGCAGTAAATACGGTGTGGTCTGCGGTTTACGGAGTAATAAAGAGTATTGTAGACGGTATAGGCGATTTTGTAAGTGCTATCGGTGATGTTGTAGGGAAAAGCTGGGGATTTTCTTTACCTAACGAAGTACCGCGTATACCCCGCCTTGCCACAGGTACGGTAGTTCCTGCAAATTACGGTGAGTTTGCGGCAATAATGGGCGATAACAAGCGAGAACCCGAGGTTGTTTCTCCTATGTCTACGATAGAGCAGGCGGTAGAAAATGTGCTTAACCGCAGAGGAATAACAAGTTCTTCGGACGGGGATACCGTTGTCGAGATAGACGGTAGAGAAGTTTTCAGAGCAACAAAGAAACAGGCAGACCATTACAAGAGAATGCACGGCAGACCTGCATT
>ONAH01000042.1 GCA_900315715.1 uncultured Eubacteriales bacterium | reverse complement strand
CCTCAATACTGCTATTCATTCACATCGTCTATATACATCGTAAAATCAGATTTGCCCGTTCTTTCGACAACTATATTGTCCTGTGATATATCGTCTGTTGATGTGACAAGCTCTATCAACGCAGGATCATTCTCACATACTCTGTATAATTCAAATGCGCCAAGCTCATGATCATCATTCGACTCATAATTCTTGCCAAAAAAACACCACACTCCTTCATTAAGATATGCAAGATCAACCGCTTCCTGATGTTCCATCATTGACTTGTCTGCATAACAAGATTCTCCCACTGTAAGACAAATTCCTGTTAATCCGTTTTTTTCTTGCCAAAGCAATCTAAGCGCAACCAGAATACCTATTTTGCGGTCAACGTAAAAATCGGCAAGCTGATTCAGCGAAAAACCGTTTACAACAATATCAGTGTACTCAACGGAATAATTAAACCATTCTCTGAGTACTCTATAAAAATCGCTGTCTTGGTTTGCAGCTTTAAATAGAAAATCAGCAAACTCTTGCGGACGTGGATCAGTTCCAACAAGATTTTCTTGCAAAAAAGATAAGAGTCTTGCTTTTTCTCTTTCCGAAAAATCTATTATCCTATTCATGTTATACCTTCTTTCCGGAAGCAAATTACTTCCAATTTTTTATTCAGAAGAATCCATTCAGATTATGGAATACTTCATAAATATATACTATCAAATGATTTTTTGGATTTTTATGGGGTACCATAGGCTTTGCTTATAAAAACTACAAAATCCATAAGTCAACATAAATACTATCATTACCTTTACTAAATAGCTTAACAGACAATTTTTTTATAATAATAGGGGGTTAAATATTACGTCAGTAGTATTGGACGGAAATCCTCAAAAATAAAAATCCCAAATAACAGATTTTTACTCTAAGGTAAATAAACTGTCATTTGGGATCTTTTGTATAGCTTTATTACAATTTTTTATTTCATATCTTTTGGAGTATATCAATGCTGTGATTTGTAGCTCCGATCAAATCAAGCCGTTCGCACGTTGCGTAGTGATATGAAAGCCACTGTTCAAACATCTCATCGTCAACACTTTCAAGATAATCTCTGATGTATCGGCTTGCACCGTCAGTGGCTATGATCTTGACACGCTTCGCTTTTACTTCTTCGTTTATACTGTCTATTTCTTCCAGACGAACCATTTCAAAAAGATCTTTCGGCTCACTGACACATCTCCAGTCGTCTGTTATCATGTTAGACTCAATCAGAGAATGGAGCTGATTACAGCCGAAAACGTACTGTATTACTGTTGCTTCGTTCATACAGTATGCAACAAATATATGTCCGCCCTGCTTCGTTACTCTTACCGCCTCTTTCAGCGCTGTGACCTTCTCTTCTTTTGTGTATAAATGATACATCGGCCCAAGAACCAGCGTTAGGTCAAATATGTTGTCATCAAAAGCGGTCAGATCAAGCGCATTCCCCTGTAATGGTGTTATTCGCTCTGTGCCGTCAAGCTTTGCTTTCAGAATTTCAAGATTATGCTCCACAAGTTCCACCGCAGTTACTTCATAGCCCTCTTTTGCAAGCGTTACGCTGTATCTTCCTGTGCCTGCCCCAACTTCAAGTATCTTTATATCTTTACTTGTGAGATATTCGTCAATATACTTTCGTGTTGTCAGATACTCTACCTGTCCTACACGGTTTCTGACAAGTCGGTTTTCTTCGTCATATTCGTTGTAGTACGCTTCAAGGTATTTATTTGTATTCATGTATATCACTCCATTCTGATTATCATCTTATCAGATATACGGCCTTCGTCGTTGGTTCACTCTGTTTCTCTATACATGATATTCACGCAGTCTTCTTTGATTTCGCCGTACTCCGTTTTATATTTGCTTACTTTATACGGCTTGAAACCACATTTTTCCTGAACCCTCTTGGAACGTATGTTATCCGAACTGTGACGGCATAAAACAAAATCAAGGCAAACGTCGTATAACAGCCAGTCAGTAACCGCCCTCACAGTCTCCGGCATAAGTCCCTTTCCCCAGTGTTCCTTTGACAGCACAAAGCCAATCTCTCTGCCTGATTTATCATCTAACTCCGGAACTAAATTTTCGTTATACTTCTCTATGCCAAGCGAACCTATCACCTTGCCGTTGTACTCTATTGCAAATGTTTTCTTCTCTTTGATAAACATATCAAGTATTGTCTTTGAGTTTTCTTTTGTTTTGTGATGTTCCCAACCCGCCGATTCCCCGACGCCCGGAACACTTGCGTATTCAAAAAAATCGTCTATATCAGTGTATCTCCAAGGACGCAGAATAACCCGATTTGTTTTAAGCGTTACGTTAGATATGTCTATGTTTGCATTCATAAAAACACCTCCGTTTATCTATCATTATGATGAAAAATTATAATCTAATTTAATGAACATGTCAAGGCGGTACTGTGACATTTATCCGATTTTATTTATCGGCAGGTTTTTAACATTGCAAAAGTTTAATGTGGAAAACTCAAGGGCGTTCTCAGATAGTTTCAACCGAAACACACATCTCTTGAATTACCGTAGGTTATATGATATGATATTCTTACGGTTAAACAATATACTAACTTCTAACCGCTTTTCGGCGATACAGCGGATTAGCTTGCGGTTATGGAGTAAAAATACAGTAATCGGAGGATACAAAATGAAATATCAAACCCTCACAAAACAAATTATGGTATATTTCCCTTACGCAGCCGTTTGTCATGAATATCTAACAATTCTGCAAACGGATAGGGATATACGAACGACTAAAACTTATGGGTGTTATGTGATCGGGCTTGAAAAAACGGCGACAGAATGGGAGAGTAGTTTATGACATTTCACACAAAACACCCGTATTTGTTTTTTCAGCTGATCGGTTTTGGGTTTTTGATTTTCGCATTCGCTTATATGATGTTTCATCTTGACGGGCTTCAATATGATTATCAGTATATTTTGTTTGTCTTATCTGTCATTATCGGCGTTGCTATGATAACGATTTCTCCGCCGGTAATCTTCTTACAGAGGCGAAGCTTGCGTGACAAGGAGAAAAACAAATGGATCTATGAACTTCAAACACGCAAGCATATGTGGGCAGATATTACTATCGCTTTTTTGGTAATCGGGATCTTCCTTATAACAACAATGTTTTTTGCCTTTTACGGACTGTTCTTTCTTCTTCCGTTTGCGGTATTTCCGGCAGCCGCTGTGTATTTTTTATATCGTTATCTGTTGAAAAAGCGTTTTTATAAAATACCTGACGCTGAGCAATACTGCATAATGTATCAAATGTTAAAACCCGACGGTCTTTCGCTTTTGGAGCAAACGCCTACACTGGCATATTTTAACGTTGTTCCGAATACGGAAAATTTGGAGTTGCTCTACAACTTTTACAACAACTGCGGTGCACTAAAACAAACTAAAATTCACATTATCTGCATTCGTTTCAGCCTTCTCAATGAGCGGTACGGAGAGCTGTTTGACGAACCGGACCGTATGTTGTTTTGCGTTTCATCTCAGGATATAGATATTAACGAACTGTCGTCCCTTTGCTTTGCCGACAGGGTAGTATTGTATGATAAATGGATAGGAAAATTATTGGAACTGCGACAGATACACAAAGCAAATACAGATTGACGGCATTGATAATATCAGATACCTTTATCGCAAAAATATCGTGAGCAAGAAAAAGCCTTGCTCACGTTTTTTGTTTTTCTCTATAATTCTCTGCCGTTTTGAATGGCTTGAAACAACTTCACCGCTGCTTCGTAATATAGTTTTTCTGCATTTTCTATGGCATATTCAAGCGTCATATCAGGCTCCATTATTGTTTTCAAAGAGGTGATTCCGCAGCCGTAAAGTGCGTCCGCACCCTCTCCAAGAGATCCGCATATTCCGATAGCGGGGATATTATGTGCTTTTGCACGCAGCCCCACGCCCTGCATTACCTTCCCGCAAACACTCTGTGAATCTGCTCTACCCTCACCTGTAATGATAAAATCAACACCGCTCAAATGCTTATCAAAGCCTATCAGATCAAGCACAGTTTCGATTCCCGATCTCATCTTGCCGCCGCAAAAAACACTAAGCGCAGCCCCCAAACCGCCTGCTGCTCCCGCACCACGAACCGTATCGCAGTCAATGCCAAACTGTCGCTTTATTACATCACGATAATTCTGCATACCATATTCAAGCATATCAAGCGTAGTTCCGTGTGCACCTTTCTGTCTTGCAAATGTATATGTTGCGCCGTTTTCGCCGCACAAAGGGTTTGTAACATCGCACATTACGGTAAAGTTACAGTCATAAAGACGTTTGTCGATACTGCTTGTATCAATCCTTGAAACATGCCATAGATCACCGCCGACACCTGCAAGATCGTTTCCCGTATCATCAAGAAATCTCACTCCAAGCGCACGCATACAGCCCATTCCTCCGTCATTTGTAGCAGAACCGCCGATAGCTGCCGAAATGTCACGGTAGCCGCTATCAAGCGCATGGCGTATAAGTTCGCCTGTGCCGTATGTAGTAGTGTTCATCGGGTTACGAAGTTCCTTTTGTACAAGCGGAAGCCCTGAAGCCGCCGCCATTTCTATTATTGCCTTATCTCCAAAAACTCCGTATTCCGCATTTATCTCATTCATCAGCGGATCGTGTACCTCTGCGCTGACTTTGTGACCGCCTGTCGCTTTTACAACCGCTGTAACCGTTTCCTCTCCGCCATCTGCAACAGGTATGCCTTTGCACTCACAGCTGTCAAATACATCGTTTGCAGCTCTTGTAAGCAGCGTTATTATCTGACTGCTTGTCAGACTGCCTTTAAATGAATCGGAAGCAAAAAGAAATTTCATGCTGTCACCTCCAAGTAGATTATACAACGAAAATCTGAATTTAACAATATGTTATTTACACCCGCATAAATAACGGTTATAATATAAGTACACATCATCATTCAAACACGCTGACAATTAACAGCCGTTTGAAACATCACTATACGGGAGGGAGTAACTTGAACATACTCAACATACACGGATACAAAGGAACACCACACAATGCGGCATATTCTGCACTGCGCAGCGTAGAAAAGAATATCATATCGCCCGAAATAGATTATGACACCGAACAGCCCGATGCTATCTTGAACAGGTTATCTGATATTTGTGCAGACAAAAATATAGACATTATCGTTGGAACAAGTCTTGGCGGTTTCTATGCATCTCTTATTTCCGACAAGATTCACAAACCCTTGTTGCTTGTCAATCCGTGTTTACAGCCGCAGCAGGTGATTCCCGCATACGGATATAAGGGTGATGTGGATTGGTTTGTAAAAATGTCAGCCGCTTTTGATACCCTTAACATGGAACGTGTACGCTGCATAATCGGAGGTAAAGACGAAATAATTGGAGATCACAGTTTTACAAAAAAGCTGATCGGAAACACGCATATCACCGTTATACCGGACGGTATGCATTCCGGAGCAACACTGGAACTTGATAAACATCTCCCTGAAATGCTGAAAACCGTATTCTGAGGAAACATTTTGGCATTACGCTTACCCACATTCATAATAACGACTACAATTAAAACATATTTTTGTGAGAGGACAGATGGTGAGTAATATGAAAAAACTGAGTTTATTTGTTGGCATATTGTTATTGATGATTCTTGCAACAGGATGCTCTGAAAAAACCTCAGGCAGTGAAGGTTCTGGGAGTATGACTAACTCCGAAATAACTGAGAACACAGAAAGCACTGAAAACACCGAAAACAAACAGGAAACAAGTATTCCGTCGGCTGAATCTGAAAATATGAAAGCATCGGATAATACAAATGAATCTACCGAAGCACCCGAACTTTTCTATTATGGTCATGCAAGCATCTGCATCGTTACCGCTGACAATAAAGTAATTTACATTGATCCGTATGCAAACGGCGATTATTCCCGTTTTGCTGACCTGATACTGGTTACACACGATCATTTCGATCATAATCAAACTGATAAAGTCGAAAACAGAAATGCCGATTGTGAGATCATTACGCAGACAGAAGCACTGGTAAACGGTGAGTATAAGACATTTGAATTTCCGTTTGTAACAGTAGAGGCGGTAGAAGCAGGCAATAATCAGAATCACGATATTAATGAGTGCGTGGGTTATGTCCTCACGTTTAACAACGGGAAATCTGTTTACATTTCGGGCGATACATCCACGACAGATCAGATGAATAAACTGTCCGAAAAACACATTGACTACGCATTCTACTGCTGCGACGGCGTTTACAACATGAATATTGACGAAGCGTCACAATGCGCCGCAACCGTCGGGGCAAAGCATAATATCCCTTATCACAATTCAACAAGTCATACGGGTGAGATGTTTGACAGAGAGCTTGCAGATAAGTTCAATGCTCCGAATAAAATGATCGTTTACCCGGGTGATTCCATAATGATTCAATAATGTACATAAAAAACCTCCCCAAAATCGCAGCACATGACGGTTTTGGGGAGTCGCTTTTTTCATCTGTCTTTGTAAAATACACCGGATTTATACAACTTCATTATTTTATATAAAAATCGACGGCAACAATACATCGGAAGGATCTTTGTCCCTCTGAAAGTACTGTTGCCGTCAACACCCTGTGTATAGGATTATGAAAAATTATGAAGCGTTTCGCTTTAAATGTATTCTAAATCTTTTTTCTGCGTTTGTCAACTGAGTGTATTAAAATACCGTTTTAAAGTCTGAAATTTTACGGGTTGGTTCAATGCGTTTTTTGCGTTATAACGACTTATTCCCGTTAATTATTACATTTTATTTGTCCGCCAAATTTCGGACTTTTTCCTTTCAAATTTGAACCATACATTGTTTTTCGATTGACTTATTGCTTACAATATGATAATTTAAAATTAAGCAAAGGGGCGGTTCTGTTTTATTAGAAACAGGACAGCCCTATTTTTTTATTTCAAAAGGAGGTGTGCTGTATGCTGTTTAAAATACTTATTCTTGATTCCTCCGGAATCGAATTAAGAAAGCTTGTCGATATGTCTGTATGGAGGGAATGCGGCTTTGAAATTGCTGGGCACGCCTTCGATGTAGAGCGTGCTGTTTCGTCCGCTGTTAATCAGGACTGTGATCTTGTTTTGTGCATTGACCGCCCCACGTCTGCCGTTGCAGTTCCGTTCCTGATTAAAATGAACAAACGTTGCCCGAATTTTCCTACGCTGGTTATTAGTCATACTGAATCGTCAAAAAACATCAGAGAATGTTTCCTTCTTGGCGCTGTTGACTGCCTTGTCGAACCGGTTAAGTCCGATGAATTAAAACAGGCGTTGCTGCGTGTTTGTAATATTGTCAGCGATAATGTTGCCGGCAAGGAATATGCTAATGCTATGAATTCTGCTCTCAATATGATTGTTGTTACAAGTGACAATGAAACTATGGTCGAAAAACTTAGTGAGTTTATGATAAAAACTCAGGGGAGAGCTGCGTCTGTTGAAGAAGCTGCCGATTTCTTTGGGTTTAATTCCGATTATTTCAGACGTTACTTTAAGCGCAGGGCCGGTATTTCTTTCAGCGATTTTTATAAACGGCTGACTATGGATTATGCAAGACTTCTGCTCTCTTCAGGTCACTATAAGGTCGCAGAAGTCAGCGATATGCTTGGCTATTCTTCGGCAGATTACTTTACCAGAGTATTTAAAAAGGTCTTAGGTCATGTCCCTTCGGATTTCCGCAAGTAACGCTCTATGATTAGTTTTGCTGCATCTTCTTTTGTAATACATGCATCCATTGCCTTTTTTTGCAAATAGCGGTGTGCACGCTTTTCTGTCATACCACAATGTTCGATTAACAGCAGTTTTGCTTGTATTATCAGCTTTTTGTTTTGTCTTTTGCTTACTTCTATGCTCATTATATCACCCTGCCTTACTAACCCATTATAAAAGCCACGGGTTATCTAAGTCAATCGCACTAACTGCGCCGTTAGTCCTTATGTCCGTTTTTCGACGTATAATGTCGGAAATTGAGAGCCGCCGTAATATTGCTTTAAACGGCTATAATTTAGTATCATTTTATCATAAGGTTATACTGCCTTATTAGCTTATTCACACCTATATGTAGGAGGAGAGAGAAATATGTCATACGTTGATGAGATCGTAGAACAGGTGATCTCTAAAAACCCCGATGAGCCTGAATTCCATCAGGCAGTTCGTGAGGTTCTCGATTCTATCAGACCTATCGTGGACGCAAACGAACAGGCTTTCAGACGTGACGCACTTCTGGAACGCCTTGTAAACCCCGAAAGACAAATTAAGTTCAGAGTACCGTGGATTGACGATAAGGGAGATGTTCATGTTAACACCGGTTACCGTGTACAGTTCAATTCCGCTATCGGCCCTTACAAAGGCGGCCTTCGTCTTCACCCGTCCGTAAACCTTGGTATTATCAAGTTCCTTGGCTTTGAGCAGATCTTCAAAAACAGCCTCACAGGACTTCCGATCGGCGGCGGTAAAGGCGGTTCGGACTTTGATCCAAAGGGCAAATCAGACCGTGAAATTATGAGATTCTGTCAGAGTTTTATGACTGAGTTGTGCAAGTATATCGGTGCTGATACAGATGTTCCTGCCGGTGATATCGGTACAGGCGGCAGAGAGATCGGCTATATGTTCGGTCAGTATAAGAGAATGAGAAACCTCTTTACAGGTACTCTTACAGGTAAAGGCCTCTCTTACGGCGGATCACTTGCCAGAACAGAAGCTACCGGCTACGGCCTTCTTTATATCACACATGCGCTGCTTTCAGCTCATGATATTGATATTGCAGGCAAAACGGTTGTAGTTTCCGGCGCAGGTAATGTTGCTATTTACGCTATTCAAAAGGCACAGCAGCTTGGCGCTAAGGTTGTTACTTGCTCTGATTCAACGGGTTGGGTATTCGATCCCGATGGCATTGACGTTGCCGCTTTAAAAGAAATTAAAGAAGTTAAGCGCGCAAGACTCACCGAATACAAAACATATCGTCCCAATTCCGAATATCATGAGGGTAAAGGGGTTTGGAGTGTTAAGGCTGATATCGCTCTTCCATGCGCTACTCAGAACGAACTCGATATTGACGATGCACAGGCACTTGTTGCAAACGGTGTTATCGCAGTATGCGAAGGTGCAAATATGCCAACAACTGAAGGTGCTACAAAGTATTTCCAGGATAACGGAGTGTATTTTATTCCCGGAAAAGCCGCTAACGCAGGCGGCGTTGCTACATCTGCACTCGAAATGTCACAGAACAGTGAGCGTTTAAGCTGGACTTTCGATGAGGTTGACGCAAAACTCAAGAATATTATGGAAAACCTCTACAAGAATATCGATGATGCCGCAAAACGTTACGGTATGGCAGGCAACTATGTAGCAGGCGCTAACCTTGCAGGCTTTGAAAAGGTACTCGACGCCATGAACGCACAGGGAATCGTTTGATTTCGTAAAATATGCCGATCAGGAGGAATGATTGTATGAAAAACGATAATACTCATTCACAGACAACTGCACAGAAAAGCTCTTTGCCTGTATGCCCATTTGAGGGTAATCACCCGGATATGCTCATTACAATGCCTGAGCATGATAAACGTCTTGATGTCTATTCGCAAAGCGAATACAGTGAGAACACGCAATCCTACGATTGATCCCCCTACAATAAAAAAACTCCTAATATTGTTAGAATATTCAGGACATAGTCCGCAGGCGACATCGCATGAATAGTGCGGTGTTGCCTTATGCTGTCTTATATAATATGATTCCGAAAGGAGCTAACCTATGAAAAAAATTCTTCTTTGCAGGGAAACCGACGCAAAAGAAACACGTACCGCACTTATCCCTGATGACGTTAAGCGTCTCATTTCTATGGGATATGAAATAACTGTGGTTAAAGGTGCAGGTACCAAAAGCGGGTTTTCCGATGAGGATTACAAAAAAGCAGGTGCCTCACTCGTTTCATCCAATGAGGAGGGCTATCGCGGTAAAGATATTGTACTGCGTATCTTAAAACCCGATACCATAAAAGGAATTGAAAAAAACACTTTACACTTAAGCTATCTTGACCCGTTCAATGAGAAAAAACTGCTCGGCGATATGGCAAAAGCAGGCTTGCAGGCTGTTTCTTTGGAGATGATACCAAGAACAACGCTTGCTCAGAAAATGGACGTTCAGTCCTCTCAGACTTCGCTTGCAGGCTATGCAGCCGTTGTAAACGCTGCGGCAAGACTTCCTAAAATTCTACCTATGATGGTTACACCGTCCGGTACAATCAACCCCGCAAGAGTATTTGTAATCGGTGTCGGCGTTGCAGGCTTGCAGGCAATCGCAACAGCAAAACGTCTTGGCGCCAGAGTCGATGCTTTCGACACACGCCCTGTCGTTGAGGAACAGGTAAAATCACTTGGCGCAAACTTTGTTAAAATCGATCTCGGCGAAATGGGCCAGACCGATCAGGGATACGCTAAGGAACTTACTGACGAACAGGTTAAAAAACAGCAGGAGGCTCAGGCTAAAGTCTGCGAACGTTCCGACATCGTTATTACTACCGCCAAAGTGTTCGGAAGAAAGGCTCCCCGCCTCATCGGAAAAGACGTTCTTGACCGTATGAAACCCGGCGCTGTCGTTGTTGATATGGCAGTATCAACAGGGGGCAACGTCGAAGGCTCTAAACTGTATGAGGAAGTTGTCAGGGACAACGGAGTTATCATTATGTCGGGCGATATGCTTGAACGTCAGGTGCCGTACGATGCATCTAAAATGCTTTCGGGTAACTTTACAGCCTTCTTGACTCACTTCTACGACAAGGATATCAAAGAACTCAAAGTTAATCTAGACGATGAGATTATGAAAGGTTGCTTGCTCACGAAAGACGGTCAGATCATTCACGAAAGATTTAAGTAAGATTTGGGAAAGGAAAGAAAATCTATGGCTATCGGAGAAATACTTCTGCTTGTTTTTGTATTTGTCATCGCTGGTTTTTTGGGCGTTGAGCTCATCTCAAAGGTGCCTTCTCAGCTTCATACTCCGCTGATGTCAGGCACTAATGCCATATCGGGCATTACAATCGTTGGCGCAATCTCTGCTACGGCTGTCGCTCTCCATACTGAGGGTATGCTCAGCAATATTTGTGGGTTCGCCGCTATCACCCTTGCAACTATCAATGTTGTCGGAGGCTATCTCGTTACCGACAGAATGCTTGAAATGTTCAAAAAGAAAGGGGATAAGAAGAAGTGATTTTTGAAAACATAAGAGTTATATCTACGACTGTTCTTTATATGGTCGCTTCTATTCTTTTTATCAGAGGCATTAAGCTTCTTGGTAAAGCCGATACTGCAAGAAAAGGCAACCTTTTATCTTCTGTCGGCATGCTGATTGCTGTCGTTACGGTTCTGTTTGAGAAAAACGTTACTGACACCCTTACTCAGCCACCTCTCGGAAATGCCTACCTATGGGCCGCAGCAGCCATTGCGCTTGGCGCTGTTATTGGCGCTATCTGGGCAAAAAAAGTTGAGATGACCGGAATGCCGCAGCTTGTTGCGTTGTTTAACGGTTTCGGCGGCCTTTCTTCTCTGCTTGTTGCACTTACACAATATATGACCGACAAATCTATTAATCCTTTTTCAAGCATTGCGCTTGGTTTAACAATAGCTATCGGTGCAATAGCTTTTACCGGCTCCATTGTAGCTTGGGGCAAATTGTCGGGTAAGCTTTTTAAAAAGAATGTTTCTATTCCGGGTAAAAATTTTATTAACGGTTTGCTTGCGGTCGTTGGACTTTGCGGTGTCGTAATGTATGCGCTGCAAATTTCGGGTGTTGTTGACAGCGAAATCGGAAAAATCGGCGTCATCATTGTTACCGCGGCATATCTTATCCTTGGCTTTACGATGGTTGCAGCTATCGGCGGCGGCGATATGCCCGTTATTATTTCGCTGCTTAACGCTTTTTCAGGTCTTGCTGCGGCTTTTGCCGGACTGTCAATATCCAACTCAGTTCTCGTGGTTTCAGGCTGTCTTGTCGGTACGTCCGGTCTTATTCTTACACTCATCATGTGTAAGGCTATGAACAGAACTCTTTACAGCCTTCTTTTCGGCAGCTTTGGCGCTTCTTCAAAGAAGGGCGCTTCCGGCGAAGCTAAAGAACCTAAATCTATGTCAGTTGAGGACGCATATCTTATTCTTGAAGCTGCGTCAAGCGTTGTATTTATTCCAGGATACGGTATGGCGGTTGCTCAGGCTCAACATGCGGTTAAGGAACTCTGCGATAAACTCGAAGAAAACGGAGCCGAAGTAAACTTTGCTATACACCCTGTTGCCGGACGTATGCCGGGTCACATGAACGTTCTTCTTGCAGAGGCTAACGTGCCGTATGAACAGCTCAAAACAGCCGATGAGATGAACCCTCAACTGTCAAATACCGACGTTGCAATTGTTATCGGCGCAAACGATGTTGTCAACCCGTCGGCTATTAACGATGAAACTTCTCCGCTGTATGGTATGCCTATCATCAATGCGTTTGAGGCTCGCACTGTCTTTGTTCTCAAGAGAGGTAAGGGTACTGGTTTCTCAGGCGTTGAGAACCCCTTGTTCACTAACGATAATACCGTTATGATCTACGGTGACGCTAAACAGACAGTTTCTTCTCTTGTGAGTGAGTTCGACGAAGGATAATTTGCAGGATTTTAAAATAAGTTTTGCAATAAGATCGGATTTTTACCGTATAATGTTCGAATTTTATAGGGTTTTGAAAATATTTTAAAAAATATTGCAATTATATATTGACAAACCTGCAAATTGCGTGTATACTGTAACGCGTAGATACGGCAAGGACGTCGCAAGCATTTAGCTTTCGGCGTCCTTATATTTTTTTGTATCAAATGACAGTATTTAGGAGTGTTAATTATGACAAATGTTCCCGCACTTTTTGGAAGTATGGTATTCAATGACCGCAAAATGGAAGAAAGACTTCCGCACGCTACATACAAAGCTTTAAAGAAAACTATTCAGAACGGTGAACCGCTTGATCAAAGCGTTGCAAATTCCGTTGCAAATGCTATGAAGGAATGGGCTGTCGAAATGGGCTGCACACATTACACACATTGGTTTCAGCCTATGACCGGCGTTACTGCCGAAAAGCATGACAGCTTTATTTACCCTGCAAGCGACGGTCAGGTTATTATGGAGTTCTCCGGCAAGGAACTTATTAAAGGCGAACCAGATGCCTCAAGCTTCCCTTCGGGCGGTATTCGTGCAACTTTTGAGGCAAGAGGTTACACCACTTGGGATCCTACTTCACCTGCTTTTATTCGTGATAAGACGCTTTATATTCCAACTGCTTTCTGTTCCTACACAGGCGAAGTTCTTGACAAGAAAACTCCTTTGCTCAGGTCTATGGAAAAACTTAGCAGCGTTGCGGTAGATGTTCTTCATCTTCTCGGCAAAACCGATGTATCAAGAGTTACTACTACGGTAGGCCCGGAACAGGAGTATTTTCTCATCGACAAAAAAATGTACGACAAGCGCCCGGATCTTATCTATACAGGAAGAACTTTATTTGGCGCTCCTGCACCTAAGGGACAGGAACTTGAGGATCACTACTTTGGTTCAATCAAGACTCGTGTGGCTGCTTTCATGGCTGATCTTGATGAGGAACTCTGGAAACTCGGAGTTATGGCTAAAACAAAGCATAACGAAGTAGCACCGTCACAGCATGAGCTTGCGCCTATCTTCGCTACATCAAACATTGCTACCGATCATAACGAACTTACTATGGAGGTCATGAAGAAAACTGCTGAGCGTCACGGACTTGTCTGCCTGCTTCACGAAAAGCCGTTTGCAGGCGTAAACGGTTCGGGTAAGCACAACAACTGGTCTATCTCTACAAACACAGGTGAGAACCTGCTTGATCCCGGCAAAAACCCCGAAAACAATTTGCAATTCCAGCTTTTCTTATCTGCTGTCGTAAAGGCTGTTCATGAATATCAGGATTTACTTCGTCTGACCGTTGCTTCAGCCGGTAACGATCATCGACTTGGTGCAAACGAAGCACCGCCTGCTATCATCTCTATGTATCTTGGTGACGATCTCGGAGCACTTGTTGATTCAATCATTGAAGGCAAAGAATACAAAAGCTGCGGCAAGTCTGAAATGCTTACAGGTGTTGACGTTCTTGCAGATTTCAAGAAAGATACTTCGGACAGAAACCGTACATCTCCGTTCGCATTTACAGGCAACAAGTTTGAGTTCAGAGCGCTCGGATCGTCACTTAACATCGCTTGCCCGAATTACATGCTTAACACTATGGTTGCAGAGGAACTTTCGCAGTTCTACGATGAACTCAAAAATGCTGAGGATCTCGAATCTTCTATGAAAGAACTGATCCGCAGAACACTTACAGAACATAAGGACATTATCTTTAACGGCGACAACTACTCTGACGAATGGGTTGCAGAAGCAGAAAGACGCGGACTTTGCAACTATCGTTCTCTTCCTGAGGCTATGGCGCATTACATCGATAAGAAAAATGTAGATTTGTTTGTTAAAAACGGTATCGTATCTGAGTCTGAGATTCGTGCACGTTATGAGATCGAACTCGAACACTACTCAAAGCAGATCAGAATTGAAGCTCTGACTATGATCGATATGGCTGAAAAGAATATTACCCCTGCCGTTATCTCTTTCGTAAACAGCCTGTCTGACGCTGCTATTGCAAAGAAATCATTGTCAAACACATACTCGGTATACGCAGAAACTTCACTGATCGAATCCCTGTCAGGTACTCTTGAAGCCTTCGTAAAGAAAACAGCAGAACTTAAAGACGCTGTTAACGTCGCATCTTATTATACCGATGAACTTGCTCTTGCTACTTATTACAGAGAAAAAGTGTTTACTCTTATGAGCGAACTCCGTACTCTGGGTGATGAAATGGAAACCAAAACTTCCGCAAGTTATTGGCCATATCCGTCATACGGTGAAATTCTGTTCGGCGTATAATTTCAAGTATCTTTTATATATATTTAAAAATCCCGAAAGCCAATTGAGCTGCCCCAAATTGTACGGACAGCACAAAAAGCCCATAAAGGCAGAATATAAAGTTTTAAGCAACATACTGACATCGGTATTTCATCGGTGTCAGTTTTGTTTTGAGTTGAATGCGTTGGTAATTGTAAAAATAGATATATTCATCAATTACTTTTTCAGTTTTCTCAAACGAATTGAGTTTTGTTCTGTAAATACACTCCGTTAATGCGTTATCATATGGATTTCCACGTCTTGACGTTGATTGTATTTTGCCGTATGATTGAGTCAGGTTAAAGTACGCTTGGGAAGTATACTGAAACCCTTGGTCACTGTGGAGTTGCAGCTTTGCAGTGATCTTTTCTTTGCGTTTGGCAGCCTTGATGGTATTCAAAACAAGGTTGATCGTTTGCTGTGTTGCTGTTTTGTATGCGACAATGCTGTTATCGTACAGATCACGAATGACAGATAAGTACAAGAATCCTTGTCTATTCGGAATGTATGAAATATCTGTTACCCATTTCTGGTTAGGTCGATCTGCTTTGAAATCTCTGTTCAATAAATTAGGATACTTATGTAGAACGCAACTGTAACGGTAATATCTCTTTGTTCACAAGTCAAAACAAACCGTATGGCGGTCAGCCAATGATGTTGTCATGTTTTGTTTTATCTCTGAGGACGACTATAACATAATTAGCGGTTCAAACGTAAAACTCAACAACGGAGATGCTGTTACGATATCCGAAAGATACAATTATAAGGAAAACACAATATCTTTTAACGACGGCAGAAAGTTCACCGTCATCGACAGAGCGAAAAAACCAAAATCCCTTACTAAATTACCGCATTGTGAGCGGTGTGTAAAACATAATCTGTAAGCAGCGTAACAACCTATATATCTTCAATCCAAAAAGCCTCTCAAAACAACCGCAGCGTAACGCGGTTTCTGAGAGGCTTTAATTCTATAACAAGTTATTCTGTAAAATTGTGATCCGTAATAAACTTTTCGATCAGATAATTTATAGTTTCCGGCGCATCTGTATTTGAGTTGTGACCGGCATTCTTTATCCATTGTATAGGTATGCCGCTCTTATTATGCCACGCCTTGTTGTATCGAATACATGAACCAGCATGATCTTTTTCGCCGCATATGAGAAGTGCAGGGCATTTGTTCTCATATGGCAAATCCGCTTCCATTGCTTCGGCAAGTATCCTGAAGCCGTGCCCGGAAAGCTTTGCATATCGCTCTTTGTCTCCTTCATAGACCGTCATCATTTTTCTCATAAGATCTCTGCCGTAAGCGGATGTCGCAACACCGTTCGTGCCTGATTTTACAAGGGCTTTCCACGGATAATGAAAATATACAGGTTCCATTCTTTTAAGCAGCCATATTTCTATTGAGGTTACATATTCCCGCCTCAGTGGGGCGGAATCAATAGAAATAAACCCTCTGAGTTTATCGGGGTACAACTGTGAGTATGCCTGCCCGACATAACCGCCCATAGATTGACCTATAATAACGGGCTTGTCGAAGTTTTCACACTTCAGTATCCCGTCAAGCCATTTTGCCTTATCCATCATCGAAAAAGTAAATTCAAACGGCCATGACGCTGCGTGCCCCGGCGCGTCCCAGACAAGTACAGGATACTTCTTCTCAAAGTGTTCGATCTGCTTGTCAAACAGTCTGTGGTCTGCTGTTAGTCCCGGCAAGAATACAAGCTGCGGGGTATTGTTTG
>ONAH01000208.1 GCA_900315715.1 uncultured Eubacteriales bacterium | reverse complement strand
GACGATATAGACTGCGGCGACAAAAGCGATCGTGCAGTGGCTGTATGTAAGAGAAACGGATTTTCTCCGAGAGATACACTGTTCATAGGCGATATGTACCACGATTATGAAACCGCACAAAAAGTCGGTGCAGACTGTGTGCTTGTAGCAAAGGGACATCAGGGTGCGGATGTGCTGAGAAGATACGGTATTCCTGTTCTTGACAGTGCAGAGGAGCTTTTGAGTTATTTAGCGTAAGGAGTAAAAATGAATCCTTGGTATGTTGGAATCACGGAGTTAGCGATTATAAGCGTACTTATTTTAGGAATAATAATATGTATTATTTGTATTATTGTGCGAAAGCATAAGAAAGAAAAAATAAGCGGTTACTTAACAGCTCTTTTGGTAAACGCAGCTTTGCTTGCTTGTACAGTATTGTTTGTATTATCGCATGGAAGCTATTATAAATATAATGATTGGCTTATACTTGGCAGTGATATTGATACTGTTATTGAAAAATACGGGGAGTATGACATCGGCTGTATAAAGCAGGGAAAGTCGGGGAAAATAGGATATTATATTTATACGGATAACGGTCCTATTATGCCTGATCATCTGCCGCATTATTACTATATATACTATGATGAGAACGGAATTGTTTATGAGGTTTATGACGGAACTGCTCCGGGCGGATAAAGCTTTTGTAAACGAGAATATATAAAACAAATAGTTAGTACACAAAATATTCGTGTGCTAACTATTTTTTTCGCAATTAGTAAATTGTTTAGTAAATGTGCAGTATAAAATAAGCAAAAGAACATTAAATATTACAAAAGGTTACAAAAAGAAACAATAATTTTATTGACTTTTGTAGTCAAATAATATATATTAGTTATGTAACGAATATATATTATTTAATAATAAATAGCAAAAATGCCGTTTATATTCAAGTGGCATTTTGTTTTTTGAAAGAAGTTGATTTTAATGATCTCTATGTTTCCCGCACTTTTTTCTTTTTATGGGGAGAAAATGGGCAATTATCCGTGGTGGATTACGCTGCTGAATTTAATAATACATTTTTTGGCAATAAAAAAGTGTATAAAAATGGATGACGACGATATAGCTTCTCCTTTAAAGGACAGTCATAATACAATACATACATTCTTTTGGCTTGCGGTAATGCTAATGCTGCCGGGTTTGGGTGTGATTTTGTATGTGGTATGTTCTTATTTCGTTTATGTCGGCTGGGAGATGGAGAAAGAACCGAAAAATAACTTCAATCTTAACTGCAAGCTGTTTTTGGGTAATGATGCAATATTGAAGTCAAGTTATATGAAGTCGTTTTTTGTCAGGATCTTCCGAGGACAGAATATAGCGAAAAAGTACCTGTACAGTGGTTTGGAGAACAGCGAGTTAACGGAATATGATTTAAATGCACAAGGCAAAAAGCAGGTTCACGTAAAAGTTATCGGTTCGTTCTTTAGATTGCTTGCGATTTTTGTAATATTATTAATTGTATCTTTAGTTTCTTATATTAAAAAGGATATGAAATTCGACCAAAGCTTTAATTATCCCCCCTTTTTAACAGCATTATGTTTTTATGCTATAATCGTAGTACACGATTGGTATTACAATTATCACGGAAGGAAAATGTTCTTTAGAATAGTATGGCTTAAAGGTACGCAGCCTTGGAGAGAAGCAAAACCGATTTTAGGAAAATACCATTCTGTCGAATACGATTACTGCAATAGCTATGATATTGAAACGGCAATCAAAGTAACAGGCAGCGAGAATATAAAAGTTGTGTCACCTACCGAGTTAATAGATACAGTAGATTCCATAGTACCCGAGTTTTTCAATACTTATACAATGGTTTCGGCTGCAAGCGAATGCTGTGATGAGACAGGCTGCCGAAGAATAAGAGGCAACAGCGATTTTGCCATTGAGTTTTTAGACCCGACATATTCGTATGATATGCTTGATGTAAAAAAAGTTGAAAGGTTATCTGCTTTAAGCAGCGTGACACGATACGTCTATCTCGACTGGTATCACGGACAAAATAACGTATATGTAAACTGGGATAATACGGAAAAGTTTGAAGAGTACAGCGAAAATGAGGACGTCAGATGTCTTGAGAGAACAATATACAGCGTATCGCCGAAATTCAAGTATTTGTTTGGCCGTGCAGTTGTATACTTTTTGATAATATGGCTGCTTTTCTCACCTATGTCATACTCTTGGCATACAGGATTTATAAATCTTTGCGATAGTATTCTGAGTAAGATTTTCTGAGTAAGGTTAAAAAATAGGAGAGTGTTTTAAATGAATATCGGAATTGATCTTGGCACTACAAATACAGTTGTCAGTTATATAGATGAATATAATCAGTGGAAGTTTTTGACCTTTGAAGAGAACGGAAGTCCCGATGATAATAAAATGCTGCCCTCGTGTATTTCTGTCGGCGATAAGGAGATAAAGGTTGGACGTTCTGCGTTGACGGACAGACTGGATAACGCCGATAATTTCCTTAATGACTCAAAATACTTTATGGGTGAGAAGATGTTGTTTTACAGAGCAGGAAAACCCTTTTCTCCCAAAGATGTTGCAAGGGAAGTTTTAAAAGAGGTTATGCGTGAATTAAAAAAGCAGTTTCCGAATGAAAAGGAGTTTAACGCATTTGTAACTGTACCTGCAAGGTTTAACGACGCAGCGAGAAAAGAAACAAAAGACGCACTGACAGAGGCGGGTTTTGTTATAAATGAGGATAAAAGATCCCTTACTGACGAGCCTGTTGCGGCGGCGATTGCGTACAGCAGGGAACTTACAGACGCCTCTAAAATATTTGTGGTAGATTTCGGCGGAGGTACATTTGATCTTTCTATTATAGAAACTAATGCTGTCGGAGTTATGGCAGGTATGAACAGCCTTAAAGTTAACGGCTGGGGCGGAGATCTACATTTGGGAGGAAATGATGTTGACAAGCTGCTTGTTGAAAAAATGATAGAAAAGTTTGTCGAGGACGGCGGAGAAAAATTTGATCCGTGGGCTTTGTATCATACTCCGGAGGTTCAGAGGGCAGTAGCTTTGATAATGTCGCAGCCCTTGGAAATCAAAAAGCAGTTATACAGTGATTTTACACAGCCTGCTTATATCTATGTTCCCGATCTTCTTGGCGGTGAGGATCTTGATTTTGAGATCACTCCGAATGATTACAAAAATATGATGAACAATATATCTCTGAAATATCAGGATTGTATTAAAGATACCTTGTCAAAGGAAAACTATAAGAGCAGCGATATTGATAAGGTGCTAATCGTTGGAGGTATGGCTCACGAGCCTTGTCTGAGAGAGGTATTACTGTCTATATTCGATAATAACGAAGAAAAGCTTGTTATTCCCGACAACTCGATGTACCTTGTGTCAAAGGGTGCGGCTATATGGAACAGCAATGCAGAT
>ONAH01000120.1 GCA_900315715.1 uncultured Eubacteriales bacterium | reverse complement strand
CTTTGCAAAGATCACCTTAAATCCCGGCTGCAGCATCGGCTATCACATTCATGACAAGGACGCTGAGCTGTTCTATATTTTGAAAGGAACAGCGGAATACAACGACAATAACGTGCTCCGCACTGTGAAGGCAGGAGATGTGACGATCTGTCCCACCGGTCAGGGACATGGGATCGCCAACAAGACGGACGAAGTTGTCGAGCTTGTGGCAGTGATCGTTTACGCGTGATATAAAAGTGGATGAATCAATCGGAAAGAAGAATAATTTATGAAATATAGTAGCTCTGTTAGAAGTGATTTTGAGAAACGCGCAAATAGATATGAGTTAGATTCTATGTGGGTTACAAGTGATACTATAAATAATGTGCCTTTTTTGTTTTTTAGCCAGCAAGATACACTGGGAGATGTAATTGATGTTGGTGGAGGAACTGCGTATTTGTCAAATTATTTGTGTAGACAATTAAGACATAATTCCATTACGGTTATTGATTTAAGTTCATCAATGCTTGATATTGCACGGTTAAGAATGCCAGATGCAATAATAATAAATGAAAGTATAGAGCGTTTTTACGAGAATAATGAAACAAAATATGATACGATACTAGCTCGACAGATATTTCACTATGTCGATGATGTGGATAATATCGTAGGTATTCTTCATAAAATGTTAAATAAAAACGGTATTTTATACGTAGGCCAATTTGTTGTGTCTGATAATGACTCGAATTTATGGCACGAATCCTTTATAAAAAAAATTTCTGTTAACAGAAAAAGATCCTTCATTGACAAGGAGTTTATTTCTTTGTTTACTAACGAAGGATTTGAAGTGGTTAAGACAGAGTATACGCCATATGAAGAAAACATAAAAAGTTTTTATAATAGAAGTACTAATTTAGGTATTAATTATGGGGAATTATATGATTATTCTGTTTCATCTCTAAAAGAAAGTGTAAAAAATGATCTGTTAATTAGAATTACTGATGATAATTTATTTTTTACTGTGAAGTTCTTGCATCTGTTTTTGACAATTAAATGAGAAAACTTAAATGAAAAAAATAATCAAAGATATTATAAAGTTTATAGCAGAAAATATAACAGGGATAATGGCGATTATCTGCGGAATATGGTGCTTCTTTTCATATAAAGATGTTTCAGAAAAAGAATTATTAGCATACATTATCTCTATTTTAGTGTTGATAGCAAGTTCAATGTTTATTGAACGTTTTTTAAAAATATCCTCAATAGAAAAGAGATTTAAAACACTTGAATCGAGTCTCACTGTTAAAGACATTTTTATGTACTGTCATGCTGTAAAGTTTTGGGATTATTCAGAAAAATATGCCAAGAAAATATTTATCTCTGGAGGTTCTTTATATCATGTTATAGCAGAACGAACAGGTGTATTTGAACATTTATTAAACATGGGATGCGAAATTGAAATTGTATTAGTCAAACCATATTCTGATGCAGCAAGGCTGTTATGTAATGAGGTTGTAAAAGAAATAAGGAGTACAGACAAGTTTTCGGAACACACCATAGAATGTATTGGTTTGTTGTATCAATATAAAGAACGTTTTCCTAATGCAAAAATATCAATCAGACTTAATGATCACGTTCCTCCTTATGGAATATTTGCAGTTTATGAAAGCGTAAAAAATGATGTGAAACCTCGAATAATACAGGTGAATATTTTTTCTGGGAAAGTGGCTTATGATAAACGATTAGCATTATGGTTTGAAAATTCTTCGGAACATACTCAGATTGCATATGATTATTTTTGCGATAGGATAGCTGAACTTCGAAGACGTTTGAATGTACTAAGTGAGGGTCAATTACGTGAGATAGTTCATCCTAATGAGGATCATAATAAAAACTTTTCTTCAGATTCTCCATTAAAAGGAACTCAGCAGGGGTAATGGTATGTACTTGCTGATCGATCTCGACAATGGCGAGTGCAGGATCCAGCCCGCGGACGCGGTGAAGGATGTTGTGCCCTTTGAAGGGTGATCATAAGTGTCCGGGGCGGATAGTGAATATTCCGGGCTCTGCTGAGCCAACTGTCCGGCGAAAGAGAGCCACCCTTCCGGGATAGATGGAGCCACCATTCCGGAGCACAGAGCCATCGCTTTTCTAAAGGATTCAATCTGAAACTCCTT
>ONAH01000142.1 GCA_900315715.1 uncultured Eubacteriales bacterium | reverse complement strand
GATTCGACAACAGCAAACAGCAGCGGATTTGCCGCCGGTGCGCAAAGTTTTAAAAGTGCGGATCCGCTTGATGATGAAGATCTACCTTTCTAAGTTGCACAAGTTTACGCAACCATCTCGTTTTTTTCGGGGATATATGAAACGATTGTCGTTTCTGAATACTATATAGGAGGGTATTTTTTAATGGGTTTTAAAAATACGACAACAAATAATAAATACAGTGCTGTCCCCAAAGAGTTGAGGAGGTTGCCAAATTGGGTGTGTTGGAAAGCTGTCCCTGACGAGAAGTCTCACAGCGGAATAAGCAAAAAGCCGATTAATCCTAAAACAGGGAACTTTGCTATGTCGAACAATCCGACCACTTGGACAGATTTTGATACTGCTGTCAAAGTTTCGGAAAAATACTCGGGTATCGGCTTTATGTTTGGTAATTCTCCATACTTCGGCGTCGATCTCGACGATATGCCCGAAGATCTGAAAGATTACCAAAACGGCGGAGCTGATAACAGAATTGCTGAATTTGTGCATGAGTTACAATCATATGCCGAGTACTCTCAGAGCGGAAACGGGATACACATCATCTGTCGAGGTACTCTTCCAAAAGGAGCAAGACATAAAAAACCTGTCGAAATGTACGAAACGGGAAGATTTTTTGTAATGAGCGGCAATCCCTGTTCACAATATACGGAGATCATGGACTGTACAGAGAGCATAAAGCTGCTTCATGCCAAATACTTGGGCGGTGGCAGAGAACCTGTTCCGAGGGTTACTCATCAGGTCAATCTTGCTTCCGTAAATGACATAATCAATGCCGCCGAAAATGCTAAAAGCGGCAACAAGTTCAAGCAGCTTTACGGAGGAGATTGGAGCGACTATGCCTCGGCTTCGGAAGGCGACATGGCACTTTGTAATATGCTCGCATTCTGGACGGGGTGTGATGCCGATAAGATGGACGCTATTTTCAGACAAAGCGGCTTAATGCGTGACAAGTGGGATAGACGGCAGTCGGGAAGTACATACGGAGCGTTGACTATTCAGAAAGCAATTGCAGGTTGTACACAGTCTTACAAACCGGGCTACAGTGCCGAAGATAACTACTCAATTACGATCAAAAGCAGAGAAACGATCGAAACAAACCAAGCATTCGCATCAAATTATTCCATGGACGATATGGGAAATGCACAACGTTTTGTAGATATGTTCGGGTACGGCATACGATACTGCTATACTGATAAAAAATGGTATTATTACAATTCTCAAAAGTGGTGTACGGACACCGACGGAACAGTCGAGCGATTGGCGGATCAATCAGTCGAATCCATGAAAGATGAGGCGAAACATTACATGGAAACAGACGGAGAGGACGGCGACATGACAAAAGCGTTTCAAAAGCATATGAAAGCAAGCCGCTCAAACAAAAGCAGGAAGTCTATGCTTGAAGTGGCGCGTCATCATGTACCGATACTGCCAGCACAGCTTGACAGGTATAGAATGGCGCTCAATACTCCGAGCGGAGTTTTAAATCTTAAAAACGGAGAACTGAAAGAGCACAAGCCCGAATATTATCTCACAAAGATCACAAACACCGACTATTCTGCAAACGCAGACTGCCCGAAGTGGTATGAATTTTTAAGCGATATTTTTGACAGAGATAAAGACCTAATACGGTACATACAAAAGGCGGTTGGCTATACTCTTACAGGCTCGACATCTGAGCAGTGTGCATTTTTCCTTTACGGAACGGGAAAAAACGGAAAGTCTACATTTCTTGACGTTATTCGAGATGTATTCGGCGATTATGCAGCTAACATTCAGCCGGAAACACTTATGGTGAAAAGTAATCCTGGCAGTGCCATTAACAGTGATATAGCACGTTTAAAGGGTGCAAGGCTTGTAACATCCGTAGAGCCTAATGAAGGTGTACGGATTAACGAGGGGCTTTTAAAACAGCTAACTGGTGATGATACCGTAACGGCAAGAAAATTATACTCCGAGGAGTTTGAGTTTAAGCCCGAGTTTAAATTATGGATGGCAACAAACCACAAGCCGATCATAAGGGGTACGGACACAGGAATATGGCGAAGGATCCACATGATACCGTTCACGGTGCAGATACCCGAAGAAAAGGTCGATAAGAACTTGAAACACAAGCTGAAAGCCGAGATGACAGGTATTTTCAAGTGGTGCGTTGACGGCTGTCTGCTTTGGCAGAAAGAGGGACTTAAAATGCCGAGAGCGGTTCTTGATTCCGTACGTGAGTACAGAAGAGAGATGGACGTAATATCGGCGTTTATTGAGGATAGATGTCAGCTTTCGGGTAGTGTGCAGTCAAGTGTTTTGTATGCTGCGTACTCAAGTTGGGCCGAGGATAATAACGAATACAGAATGAGTGCAACAAAGTTTAGTATAGAGTTATCAAAAAGATTTGAAAAGGTAAAAATGCCAAAGGGAATACATTTTAATGGTATTTCTATTTATAATTCTTAATGAGAATAATGCAGGGTTATGCAGGGTTGCAGGGGTTTTATAATTCTTTCGTACGGAAAAATAGAAAAATAATAATATAAAAAGAGTTTAAGAAAACGGTGCAAACCCTGCAAACCCTGCACGGAGGTAAAAATGAAACAGAGAATAAATTTTAGCGACAGAGAAGTATTTGTACAACTTGAAGATAAAGCGATAGACGGAGTACTTGACTATGACAGTTTTCCGCCGGAAGAATACAAATACTTTTCAAGGCTTGCAAAATTAGGATATATGAACAGACATAAGGGGTGGAGTGCAGAGATATGCCAAGAAAAACAGGAAAAATTGCTAAACGATTACAGTGAGGATAAAGCGAATGCGAATGAAGCGTATGCTTTATGCCGACAGCTAAATGACAACAGAATCAGAGCAGAGCAGACGGTAACGGCTATATATAAGGCAAACAGCAAGAAAGAGGTGCTTGAAAAGGCTTTGCAGGCAATAGAACTGTTAATACACGAGCCGGGTTTTGTATATAGGATTAATAAAAAAATGGAGGACTAAGAAGGAGAAAAGAAATCTGATTGTCCGAAGTGGCGTTGCGATAGACCTGATTATGCACAACTTGATTGTGACAACTGCGGTTTTATTGACAAATTCATTGACGACATAAGGAAAATGTACAGTTCTGAAACGTTGAAAGGAGAACAAAAAAATGAAACAACTACTTGAAAGAGTAATAACAGCCAACGGCATAAACAAGCAGCTTGACGTCGCTATTGAGGAATTATCGGAGTTGCTACAAGCAATCTGCAAAATTAAACGACGTGAACCAGATGAATGCTTGAATGAAGATTATTTAATTAATCTTGCAGAAGAAATGGCAGACGT
>ONAH01000032.1 GCA_900315715.1 uncultured Eubacteriales bacterium | reverse complement strand
TTATCAAGATAAACGCTTCTGTTGTCTGTTATTATGCTGCATATCTCCTGATAGCTTCTGAAAAATGTATCCAGACCTTTGCAGAGTGTACCCTCCTCAAGATAGTCCTTCAAATCTTCGTTAAACTGCCATGTGTATCCATGCATACGCTCTTTAACTTTTGTGTGCTCACAAACAAATATAAGGTCATCTCTTCCAAAGTAATCAAACAGCGTTGTCTGTCTGTCGTATATCAGAGTGAGAAACTTATCCACGCTTGTCGGCATATTTCCTGTTTCTATCTGCTCACTCTCCGAAAGCAACAGTGATTTTGCCTTTGCGGAATTTTTGCTTCTTAGTGCTTTAGCTTTCTGTCTGATTTTTTCGGCAAGTTCGTTTTTGTCACGTATCAGCATCTCTGCTGACGGAGATATCTCTATCTCATCAACATAATCGGTACGTCGCTGTGACAAAGTATCGAAGTAGTTTATTGTATCTATCTCATCGTCCCAGAACTCTACACGAACAGGGGCTTTCTCATCAGTAATAAACAAATCCAGTATTCCGCCTCTTACCGCATACTGACCTTCGCCCTCTACCAGCTCACACCTCTCATATCCTGACGCTTCCAGCACCGCTGCTATATCTGATATTACGGCTTTTTCTCCTACTTTCAGCAGGAAAGACGATTTTTTGAGCACTTCCGGCGGCATTGTAAACTGTGAGGCGGCGTCTATTGTCGCAACCACAATGTCACACTCACCTTTTAGAACGGTTGCAAGAGCGGTTATTCTCTTATGTTCATACTCCCTTGAAATTCCGCTCATTTCTCTGAAACAAAAATCACGCAAAGGGTAAAACAGCGCACGCAATCCCATTGAACATATATCGTTTACAAGCTGTGTACCCTCCTGCTCATCTCCTACAATTATAAGCGCTTTCTTCTTTAATCTGCTGCATAACGCTGTAACCACGTTAGCTTTATGCACGCCTGTAAGCCCTGTTGCAGCAGACGGTCTGCCTTTTATTACAGAATTTTCAAGCTTTTTATATTCACTTAGCTCCGATATAACATTATTTAAAAAATCCATTTTGACCTCCCGTAATTATAATCTATAATCTTTCTCCCCTATAAAAGCAATAATAAAATAAACACTATCAGCATCAGTTATACAAATTCATAGCTTTATCTATATCGCCTTTAATAATCAGCTCCACAGCGTCTGCGGCACGTTTTGCGGTATCGTCTATGAGTTTTTTCTCATCTGTCGAAAAATTAGACAGTACCCAATCCGCAAGTTCCCATTTTTCCGGTTTATGTCCTATGCCTATCTTTACTCTTGGAAATTCGTCGCTTCCGCTTAAATAAATTATACTTCTCATACCCTTTTGACCGCCGTCGCTGCCCTTACGTTTTATTCGCATCAACCCAACGTCAAGCGATATATCATCATATATTATAACAACATTTTGGGGGCGGATTTTGTAGAAATTCATCGCCTCAACAACAGCTTTTCCGCTTTCGTTCATATATGTCTGAGGTTTCATCAGCAATACCCTTTTCCCGTCAATTTCTATTGACGAACAGTACGATTTAAATTTTATTCTGTCTATCTCAACGTCATGTTTTTTTGCTAATGCGTCTATTCCCATAAATCCGGCATTATGTCTTGTGTTTTCATACTTCCTGTCGGGATTTCCAAGCCCTGCTACAATATATGTAATTCCGCCCGACGGTATTGACGCTCTGCTTTTAAATATCATCTTACATACTTCCTTTCTGTTTTTATTATATTATCCATTTTATCTCAATTAAGCTTAATCATTAATATTATATCATCAAACATAAAATCTTATTAACGTGGTAAATTGACAAACAAAGCTAAGGGCGGACGTACTGCCCACCCTATACTTTAAATATTCAGAGTTATTGTTTTTTAAAAATCCAATCAGTTGTTGTAAAGCGGAGAAACAGGTTTATCTTCGTAAATTCTCTCAATAACGTCTGCAAAAAGCGGACCTACCGGACGAATTGTAAACTTGTCTATCATCTTCTCCTCAGGAACAGGAATTGTATCAAGAAGAACAACTTCCTTGATAACGCTGTTCTGAATTCTCTCAATAGCCGGTCCCGAAAGTACGGCGTGTGTTGCACAAGCATAAACCTCTGTTGCACCGCCTCTTTCAACAATAGCATTTGCAGCGTTGCAGAGTGTGCCTGCCGTATCAATCATATCGTCAACAAGGATAACCTTTTTGCCGCGTACGTCACCGATGATGTTCATAACCTCACATACATTTGGCTTAGGTCTTCTCTTATCAATGATAGCAAGACCTGTTCCAATCTTAGAAGCGAAGTTTCTGGAGCGTGTAACAGAACCAAGATCGGGAGATACAACAATATAGTCGTCAGCGTTGTTACCGATTTTTGCTCTCATGTAGTCTGCAAGCAGTCCCGCACCGTGGAGATGATCAACCGGAATGTTGAAAAAGCCCTGTATCTGGTTTGCGTGAAGATCCATTGTAAGCACTCTGTCCGCACCTGCACATGTCAGAAGGTCTGCACAAAGCTTAGCTGAGATCGGATCTCTTGCCTTTGCCTTTCTGTCCTGTCTTGCGTAGCCGAAGTACGGCATAACAACCGTAATGCTTGCAGCAGATGCACGCTTCATAGCGTCGATCATTATGAGGATCTCCATAAGGTTGTCATTTACAGGTGTACATGTCGACTGTACTATAAAGCAATCAGAACCTCTTACCGACTCATGAAGCGATACTGAGATCTCTCCGTCACTGAATTTCGTTGTTTCTGATTGTCCAAGCGGAAGATTAAGACAGTCTGCTATTGCCTGTGCTACATCGTGGCTTGCGTTTCCAGCAAAAATTTTGATATCCTTACCGTGAAAATTCATACTCTTAGCTCCTTTTCCTTGACTATGATTTATTCGCTTTTGTATATGTATTTAATTTTCTGCTTATCTTTTTATATTATCGCATATTATCAAAATTTCTTCAAGTAATTTTTTTACAAATAACGTCATACATCGTAAATTTTCACATTTCTGCTACATTACTACTCTTTTTTCGCATTTTTTTGTTATTATCTAACGACTAATCAACGCTTTATTTTTTCGATCAAGAAACATAACTTTATATACTTTTTTATCCTATATTTTTTGTTCTAATAAAATTCACCTATTATTCACATTAAAAATAAAACAAGATTTGTCACTGTGGATATTTACATTAATATTAAGATATGATATAATTCTATTTGGTATATAACAATATGGGAATAAGATTAAAATAATATCGAAAGAAAGGGATTTTCAGAATGATCGCCAATTATTCTTCTAAAGTCAGCCGTAACGGCGTGAACTTTCATCAGTTCGTAAAAAGTGCCAAGGAGAACAAAAAATTCAGATTCGTACTTGACGGCAGAACTTATGTTGCCGATGAATACATGGTAGATGAAGCAATCCTCTGGAGAATTTTTAGAAACGAAAACGATATTGTACCTACTAACATTTTCCTGTCCTTTGACGAATTGCTTGAAGAGGGCGTTTTTGAGGGCCTCTCTTTCGGGGAAAGATATGAGGATATGGATATTCTCAACTTTGATTAAAAAAACAAACTCACAAGCTGTATATAGCCTGTGAGTTTTTTTTGTCTTATTTTCTTGCGGTCAATCAGACTTTAAAGCACTTCTGAATGTCTTTTCTGTCGCCGATAACCAAAGCAATATCCTCTGCTGTCATCTTATAATCGGGATACGGAATACTTACATGCGAATCCCTCTTTAATGCGATTATGTTTACATTAAACTTCTTTCTGACATCAAGCTGGGCAAGAGTTTTTCCGTACCATTCCTTTGGTATCTTCATCTCAAATATCGAAATGTTGCTGTCAAGCTGTATAAAATCAAGAATACTCTTTGACGCGTATTTCGTTGCTACACGAATCGCCATTTGTTTTTCAGGGTAAATAACATCGTCCGCTCCGTTTTTAAGCAGGAACTTCATCTGTACATCGTTAGACGCTCTTGATACAACAACAGGTGCTCCAAGTTCCTTTACAAGAGCCGTTGTTTCGAGAGAAGTCTGAAAACTGCTGCCTATCGTAACTATGCAAACATCGTAATTGCTTACTCCAAGCGACTTCATAAACTCTCTGTTTGTGCAGTCGCCTATCTGTGCGTTAGTTACATACTTGAGTACCTCATTTATATGCTCTTCGTTAATATCCACAGCCATCACTTCACAGCGAAGCTCACTCATACGCTTTGCAATATGACAGCCGAATTGTCCTACACCGATAATTAATGCCGAATCCATAATATATCTCCTTAACCTATTGTAATTTTTTCGAGAGGCATTCTTGACGTCTGACTCTCATTTGACGGCACAGCCGCATAAATCATGGTAAGTCCGCCTACTCTGCCAAAATACATAAGAAGCATTAATACAATCTTCGACGGAAGTGATAGCGTACTTGTTATACCCAACGTAAGTCCAACCGTTCCGACTGCCGAACCTGTTTCAAACAAACATGTAAGCAGCGGAAGATGTTCGTAAATGCTGATAAATATTCCTCCCGTAATAAACAGGAACATATACATAAACAAAATAGCGCCTGCATTTCTGACTGCGTCCTCAGGAATTCTTCTCTTAAAGCACTCAACGTCCTTTTTTCTTCCGAATACCGTTATTGCGGCAAGAAAAATTACGGCAACTGTTGTTGTTTTCATTCCGCCTGCTGTTGATCCCGGAGATCCGCCTACAAGCATTAGCAGTATCATAAGCAGCGTTCCAGACTCTCTCATCTGAGCAAGATCCGTTGTATTAAAGCCCGCTGTTCTTGTTGTAACGGACTGGAACATAGAGTCAACAATCCTGTTTTTCAGCGGAAGATCAGAGTATTCAAAGAAGAACATAAATATTGCGGGAAGTATAATAAGCAGTCCCGATGTCGCCAATGCAACCTTGCTTTGCAGCGAATATTTCCTGAAATTGAATTTGTAAGTTACCACATCGTGCCATACCAAAAACCCGATTCCTCCGACAATAATCAGAACCATAATAACTATGTTGAAATACACATTATCGCTGTATGAAGTAAGCGACGAAAACTTTTCCACAAAGCCCATCATATCAAAACCTGCGTTACAAAAGGCTGAAATAGAGTGGAAAAACGAATACAGCACGCCTTTAACAGGGCCAAGATCCTTACAAAAAACAGGCATTAGCAAAATCGCACCTGTAACTTCGATTATAGCAGACGCCTTTATAATAAACGACGTAAGCTTTATAATGCCTCCTATCTGCGGTGCGGAGATCGACTCCTGCATAGCACTTCTTTGCGACAGTCCTATTCTCTTGCCCGAAATGGTGATTACGGCAAGACCTATCGTAATAACACCCATTCCGCCTATTTGTATAAGAGTGATTATAACGACTTTTCCGAATACAGACCAGTATGTAGCAGTATCTTTCACGACAAGTCCCGTTACACAAGTTGCCGAAACGGCTGTGAACAACGCATCGCCAAAACTTGTAAAAGTGCGATCCTGCGATGATATCGGAAGCATTAGCAAAAATGCACCAACCAATACAATAATAGCAAAGCTTGCAAGTATTATTCGAAAATTTCTGGTACTGTTACTTATTGTTTGTTTTCGTTTGAACATGACGCACCTCCTTAATATAATATCTTTTTATATTATAGCATAGTATTTCTCAAAATGCTATAATTAAATAAAATTTATCCCAAAATCCACCTGTAAAATATTTCTTCCAATAACCTAAACAAGGGGACACTCTGACGGAGTATCCCCTTGAATTTATGTTTTGTTAAAAAAAGTATTATCAGCTGTAATCAACAACGTCTGTCCACTTTAAGAGAAGTTCTCTTTCTTCAGGCTTGCCCTTAACCGACTGTGCCGCTGCAACAATCGGCAGCCACTTATCTACATACTGTCTTGCGGTATCGCTCTTGCTGCAATAAAGCTTAATGTATTTTTCAGCAGTTTCGTCGTCACCTGCAAGTTTGAAAAGAAGATACGTTATAGCAGCGTCTGCGGCTGCATTACCCTTGGAAGCGTGCGACCAGTCTATTATAAACGGTGTGCCGTCATCTCTGATGATTATGTTAGACGGGTTAAAGTCGCCATGGCAAACCTTATTATGACGCGGCATGGACTCAAGGCGTGTATGCAGCTCATAGCGGATAGTTGCGTTGAGGTCTGTTTCGTCTATCTTTCTCATCATTTTAATTCTCAGGCTGTTGAGAAGCGGCGCTCTCTGCTCATGTACGATAAGCTGAAGTTCTACGAAAAGCTCCAGATAATCATCGAACTTTTCGGGTTCTTCCTTCATAAGCTGCGCAAGCGTTTTTCCCTCAATATAATCCGAAAATATCGCCCATTTGCCGTCAACCATGTTTATTGCACATACTTTTGGAATATTCAGATTTGTTTCTTCTATTCTTGCCGTATTTAGTGCTTCGTTGAGAATATCCGACTTTGAGAAGTCGTTATCAAACACTTTAACAGCCATATCGCCGTCACGGTAGATTGTCTTTTTCTCTCTCTGAGCAATAATCTGTTCAAAACTCATGTCAATTCTCCTTTACAGAAATATTATCATATTAAAAATCTGCCACCCGCCCTGCCGCAATTCGAAGTTTCGTGTTTTATGAAGCTGTGAACAACGGTCTGAGAGCCGATTTCGGAACTAATTCTGATTTGATTATATTATATAGTCTTATATAAAAAAAATCAAGAGAATTATGCAAACTGCTATCGGTTTTTTATTAATTTTTTATTAACTATTCCGCATCTGTTTTTGCTCTATCGTACAATTTCGGATATTTCTACGTTTTTATATTAGTAACCTACTTCCCACCCTATTTTAATTAATAGTAAAAATGTTAAAAAAATCCTTTTCTTTTAAATTAATTTACAATATTCTGCTTTACATTTGGGTACGAATGTGATAAACTATATGTTGATATATTTCTATATATTTTTTTAAAAATTAAAAGGGAGTATCCGCGTATTTCCGCTTATACTGCCCTTTATATTAATCAGGAGGAATTCAAAATGGCAAGAAAAATGAAAACCATGGATGGTAACAACGCTGCCGCTCACGTATCGTATGCGTTTACAGACGTTGCCGCTATCTATCCTATCACACCGTCTTCCGTTATGGCTGATGAAACTGACAAGTACGCAGCAAGCGGAAGAAAGAACCTTTTCGGCAGAGAAGTTCAGGTAACAGAAATGCAGTCTGAGGGCGGTGCAGCAGGTGCTGTACACGGTTCTCTTTCGGCAGGTGCGCTCACTACAACATATACGGCTTCTCAGGGCCTTCTCCTTATGATCCCGAATATGTACAAGATCGCAGGTGAGCTTTTACCAAGCGTTATCCATGTATCTGCACGTGCACTTACAAGCCATGCACTTTCTATCTTCGGTGACCACTCCGATATTTATGCTTGTCGTCAGACAGGTTATGCTATGCTTTGCTCCAACAACCCTCAGGAGATCATGGATCTTGCAGCAGTAGCACACCTTTCAACGATCAAGGGCAGAGTTCCTTTCTTACACTTCTTCGACGGCTTCCGTACATCTCATGAGATCCAGAAGATCGCTGTTTGGGACTATGAGGATCTTGGCGAAATGCTTGATTGGGACGCAGTAGAAGCTTTCCGCCGCCGTGCATTAAACCCTGAGCACCCTGTTATCAGAGGTACAGCCCAGAATGACGATATATTCTTCCAGGCAAGAGAGGCCTGCAACACATACTACGACGCTATCCCGGAGACAGTTATTGAGTACATGAACAAAGTCAACGAGAAGATCGGCACAAACTACAAGCCTTTCAACTACTACGGCGCTCCTGACGCTGACAGAGTTATCGTTGCTATGGGTTCGGTATGTGACTGTGCTGAAGAAGTTGTTGACTACCTCAACGCAGCAGGCGAAAAGGTTGGTCTCCTCAAGGTTAGACTTTACAGACCTTTCGTTGCAGACTACATGCTCAGCGAACTTCCGGAAACAGTTAAGTCAATCTCCGTTCTTGACAGAACAAAAGAGCCGGGTTCAATCGGTGAGCCGCTTTACCTTGATGTTCTTGCAGCTATCAACGGCTCAAGCTTCACAGGCGTTAACGTTTATACAGGTCGTTACGGTCTTGGTTCTAAGGATACAACACCGGGTGACATCGTTGCAGTATATAACAACATGAAGAGCGAAACTCCTAAGAGACGTTTCACAATCGGTATCGTAGATGACGTTACTAACCTCTCACTTGATATCACCGACAATCCTGACACAACTCCTGCAGGCACACATTCATGTAAGTTCTGGGGACTTGGCGCAGACGGTACAGTTGGCGCTAACAAGAACTCTATCAAGATCATCGGTGACCACACAGATATGTACGCACAGGGTTACTTCGCTTATGACTCAAAGAAGTCCGGCGGTCTTACAGTATCTCACCTGCGTTTCGGCGACAAGCCTATTAAATCAACATACTACATCAGCAAGGCTGACTTCGTAGCTTGCCACAACCCTTCATACGTTGATAAGTATGACATGGTTGACGACCTCAAAGAGGGCGGTTCATTCCTGCTCAACTGTCCGTGGAGCGGTGAGGAGCTTGACCAGAGACTTCCGGGCAAGATGAAGAAGATCATTGCTGAGAAAAATATTAACTTCTACACAATAGACGGTATCGCTATCGGTAAGGAAATCGGACTTGGCGGACGTATCAACACAATTCTCCAGTCTGCATTCTTCAAGATCGCTGATATTATCCCTGCTGAAGAGGCTAAGCAGTACATGAAGGACGCTGCTACTAAGTCATATTCTAAGAAGGGTCAGGCTATCGTAGATATGAACCATGCTGCTATTGAGCGTGGTATGACAGATCTCAAGAAGATCGATGTTCCTGCTGAGTGGGCTAACGCTGTTGACGAAACAGTAACAGTTACTGCAACAGGCGACAGAGCAGATCTTGTTGATTATGTAAACAACATTCTTATGCCTGTAAACGCTTACAAGGGCAATAAGCTCCCTGTTTCTACATTCCTTTCACACGTAGACGGTACTGCACCTCAGGGTTCGGCTGCTTACGAAAAGAGAGGTATTGCAGTAGATGTTCCTGAGTGGAATCCAGAGAACTGTATCCAGTGTTCATTCTGTTCATATGTATGTCCGCACGCTGTTATCCGTCCTGTTGCAATGACAGAGGAAGAGCTTGCTAACGCTCCTGAGGGAACAAAGGCTGCTGATATGACAGGTATGCCGGGCTACAAGTTCGTAATGACAGTATCTGCACTTGACTGTACAGGATGCGGCTCTTGTGCTCAGGTATGTCCGGGCAAGAAGGGCGCTAAGGCTCTCACAATGAAGCCTATCGATACTCAGAGAAAAGAGCAGAAGGTATTCGATTACGGTTACAGCTTAGACGAAAAACCTGAAGTTCTCGCTAAGTTTAAGGAAACTACAGTTAAGGGCAGCCAGTTCAAGCAGCCGTTGCTTGAGTTCTCCGGCGCATGCGCAGGTTGCGGCGAAACACCTTACGCTAAGCTTGCTACTCAGCTCTTCGGTGACAGAATGTTCATCGCTAACGCAACAGGTTGTTCTTCAATTTGGGGCGGTTCTGCACCTGCTACTCCTTATACAGTAAACAAGAAGGGCTTCGGTCCTGCATGGCATAACTCTCTGTTTGAAGATAACGCAGAGTTCGGTTACGGTATGGCACTTGGTCAGAAGGCTATCAGAGCAAGACTTTCCGCTAACATCACAAAGATCATGGAACTCGTTGAGAAAGATGAAATCAAGGAAGCTTGCAAGAACTACCTCGATACTCTCGACAACTCCGCTGAGAGCCGCAAGGCAACAGACGCTCTTATCCCTGTACTTGAGCAGGTTGCTAATTGTGACTGTGAAGCTGCTAAGCTTGCTAAGGAAACTCTCGTTGATAAGGACGAACTTGCTAAGAAGTCAATGTGGATCCTCGGCGGCGACGGTTGGGCATATGATATCGGTTTCGGCGGTCTTGACCATGTAATCGCTTCCGGTGAGAACGTTAACATTCTTGTATTCGACACAGAGGTTTACTCCAATACCGGCGGTCAGGCTTCCAAGGCTACTCCTGTTGGTTCTGTTGCACAGTTTGCTGCTGCAGGTAAGGGCCAGAAGAAGAAGGATCTCGCTGCTATCGCTATGTCTTACGGTTATGTATATGTTGCACAGGTTGCTATGGGTGCAAACTACAACCAGTGTATTAAGGCATTCGTTGAGGCTGAAAGCTACAACGGTCCGTCAATCATCATCTGCTACGCTCCATGTATCAACCATGGTATTAAGGGCGGCATGGGCATTTCTCAGATGGAAGAGAAGAAGGCTGTTGAGGCTGGCTACTGGCATACATTCCGTTTCGATCCTCGTCTTGCAGATGAAGGAAAGAACCCATTCCAGCTTGACAGCAAGGCTCCGACTGCTTCTTACCGTGACTTTATCATGGGTGAGGTTCGTTACAATGCTTTGACAAGAGCATTCCCTGAGAGAGCAGAAAAACTCTTTGAGAAGGCTGAGAAGTTCGCAGAGCAGAAGTATGAGCACCTTGAGCAGCTCGCAAAGCTTGGTACTAACTAATAAGTCGAATTAATAATATAAATTAAACGCCCCCTGCTGTATTTCGATTACGGCAGGGGGTTATTGTTTAATATCGGTTAATGAATATTCTTTTGCTTGGCAGGATACTTTGGTGTTTCTTTTTGCCTCTTATTCATATAAGGTTTTTTTGTTTATTCTCAGATATCTGAATGAGTAGAAGAAATCATTGCAAGAGTTGGAATCATTTTTAACGGTCAGCTTGATCTTATGATCCATAACAGCATTAATTCTTTACAATAATAATCATCAAATTATCTCCCATTTAAACGTATTACTTTAAGATATAAATGCGAAATATAAACAATAATCGGAAAACATAAGTTAAAACCACAAGTTTAATTCTTTTTTTCCCATAACTCTTTTAACAAAAAAAGAATAGTGAATAACAAACAATACAGAAACGCCCTATACGCTTTCAATATATATTCGTTATTCACTATTCATCACACACAAAACCCTCTCGAACAATCGAGAGGGTTCATCTGGTGGGAGAGGGTGGATTCGAACCACCGAAGCCGAAACAACAGATTTACAGTCTGCCCCATTTGACCGCTCTGGAACTCTCCCTTTT
>ONAH01000172.1 GCA_900315715.1 uncultured Eubacteriales bacterium | reverse complement strand
TTGAGACTCCAGAGCCGCTCAAGCCTTTCTACGGTGATGTAAACCTCGATGGTAAGGTAACAGCTAAGGACTCACTCCTCGCTCAGAGATATGCTATTAAGCTTGAGAAGCTCAATGATCAGCAGCTCCTTAACGGTGATGTAAACGGCGACGGCAAGGTAACAGCTGCAGACGCTTTTCTCATTCTCCGTCATGCTATCAAAGCTATTAGTAAGTTCCCCGTTGAGGAGAAATAATATAGCATAAGCTAATTACGGTTAAGCAATATTTGCATGCTATCGCTTGACTACATATTACGGACAGTCGAAAGGCTGTCCGTTTTGTTTTACAAAAAATTTATAATATATTATTTTCATTGTTAAGATTTGTTGATATAATAAAGTTTTGGAGGGATAGATGTGGTGAATGAGATAATAAAAAAAGAAGAAACGTTGTACGAAAGGCTAAAAAAAGAAAAAAGACCAATTATCATATACGGCATGGGTAACGGTGCAGATAAGATATTTGATATATGCGACAATAAGTCAATAAGAATCTCAGGTATTTTTGCAAGTGATGAATTTGTACGCGGACACAGTTTTAGAGGGCATAAAGTAAAAACATATGCTGAGATTAATGAGGAATATCCCGATGCGGTGATACTACTTGCATTTGCTGTGTTCAGAGATGATCTCATGCAGAAAATTGAAAGCATTGCATCAGAGCATACATTGCTTGTACCCGATGTTCCGCTATTTGGCAAAGGGCTTTTTGATTCTGATTTTGTAGCTGCAAATATTGATAATATAAGACGTGCATACGATTTGTTTGCAGATGAGAAGTCTAAGAGTGTTTTTCTTGATGTTATAAACTTTCGCCTCAGTGGTATTCCGAAAATACTTCGACGATGTGAAACAGATAGAGCCGAACTTTTTGAAAATATATTAAGCCTTGGCAGTTGTGAAGATTACCTTGACTTGGGTGCATACGATGGAGATACTATTGCCGAATTTTTGAACTATACAAA
Source organism: uncultured Eubacteriales bacterium (assembly GCA_900315715.1). Classification (GTDB taxonomy): domain Bacteria; phylum Bacillota; class Clostridia; order Oscillospirales; family Acutalibacteraceae; genus RUG592. The sequence continues at coordinate 1,023 of ONAH01000172.1, read as the reverse complement.
CGGAAAGTATTCCACCGTAACCGCATTTGAACCTGACAGAAAAAACATGAAGAAGCTTACCAAACAGTTTGGCAGTTTAGAGAGATGTGTTTTGTTACCATATGCTTCTTGGGAAAAAGATTGCATGATGAAATTCAGCGGTACAGGAGGACGAATGTCTTGTATTGACGAAGACGGAACAGAGATTGAAGCAAAAGCAGTAGATAGTCTGAACAAAAAGTTCTCATATATAAAGATGGACGTTGAGGGCGCAGAGTACGAAACCTTATCGGGTATTAGAAATACTATTTGTAAGTATAAGCCCAAGCTTGCCGTGTCTGCGTATCATAGAGTTGGGGATATTTTTACACTGCCTCTGTACATATCGCAATTAAACTCCGATTATAAAATATACATTCGTCATCATAAATATCTCCCGTCGTGGGAAACTAATATATATGCTGTGTAGTTTACGTTCTGTAATCTTCCAGCGCTCTGGATAACGCACGGGAACCGATGATTTTTATTCCCTGAGCCAACATTGAGCGGTCTTTGGGAGGAAGATATCTCACTTTTACTTCGGTTATCAAAAAAGGTTCATCTGCATTTTCTTCAAAACAGGATACCATTCCATTATAATCTTTGAGAATATATGTTCGATTTGCAGAGAATGTTGAAGCATCGGACTTTGCAGAAACTACGGTACAGTTTATTGCAGTACATAGCGCAATTACAGAAAGGGTTACTAATATTAGCTTTTTCATAAAATCTCTCCTTTCTGCTATTATCAGCAGAAAGTGATGAATTATACATAGATTTGATTTATGTGATTTTGCACAATTCGATATTAAAAACTTGTTAAATTTGAGAGTTTAGTATATTTATTTTTTAAACGATTAATGGTATAATAACAAAGATAGAAAAAACATGTCTAACATCACAAAGAGTTTTTTTCAGGAGGATTAAAGATGAGAAAAACCGATATTTCAGATTATACGGATATTTCGGAAGCACCGGTTGTTGAACATTCAAGTGTTGTAGGAT
>ONAH01000119.1 GCA_900315715.1 uncultured Eubacteriales bacterium | reverse complement strand
TGTTTCGGTTATTTTTGCAGCATATTTCTTTTTGAGAATAATATTCTGTTGTAGTTCGTTGATTTTGTGGTTTTTAGAGGTTACCTATTGTTTTATCCTACATTTTTTATAACAAATAAACAAATATATTACACGATACAATGATTCCATCACGATTGACATATATGCTAACTTGATTTCTTTGATGTTTTCGTTTTTCTATAAAGACTTCAATTACATTCATTGCAGCTATTTAAAAGTCGTAAATTATCAATGTACCATATTTCTCTGAATGTTTGACAGCCTGCCATAAAATAGAAAACGCAAACTTTGAAAGAGAAACGGTGTTATATTCATTATTTTCGGCAATCCGCTTGATTCTGCCTTTGTAGTAAATAGCATCTGTAGGATACCCCTCCGTACTACTCCAGCTTAGAATAGTATCATCGTTAGCTTGCCATTCCCATGAGTTTATCTGTTCAAGCTCATTTTTCAGCATACCAACAGTTGCAATATTCCGTTCTTCTCCTGTAGGAAGATAGCCTTTAAACATAAAACTGTCATTTATAGGAATCCACCATCCATCCGAATCGAACAATGATATTGCGTTCTTTTTGTTTTCAATAAAGGTTTTATATATAGGCTGTTTGTAAATTTCAAAATTCTTGGTAACTAATTCAGGAACGGGTTCGTCCAATGCTTTGCATGTAATGTACAGCATAAGGGCTTCTAATGCATTCCAGTCGGGCTTATCTGTATAATAAAGGGTTGCGTCGATATCCTCATTCCACATCAGCTTTCTGGAGAGATTATCAGTAAGCGCATCAATAAGCTGATCACGCCAGTTTGTAACACCTTTTAGTATTTCCTCTGCCGGTGCGATCTCAGCATTCTGTTTCGGTGGTCTGACTATATATTTACTTGCATACCATTCCTCTCACCCCATTGCTGAACTGAAGTTTTCCAGTTGCGTGAGTAATATCTTGTCAATGTTCCGGCGTAAATATCAAGTCCCATAAGCTTCTCCTCAATGCTTTGTAATCTTTATCCAATATTTTTTTCCTCATGTTGTAAGATTTGCTTGATACATTGTTATTATTTCCATTCTCTTTAGATTCTGAAATCATTTTATCTCATTTGGAGTTAATTCGTTTATATCAATACTTCCTTTTTCACCGTCCCACAAAGGAGCAATATTGTCATAGAAATCATTTTCACAGTTTTTCACATTTTCTGTAAACTTTTCGTCAAGGTGTAAAGGAACCTTGCAGCTTTTTTTTAATAGTCAACAGCTACTTTAATAGTTTTCTCGATTTTCTCTCTGTTTTTTAACTTCAAGTAAACTAATATATCGAAGGCGGCTATAATACCTCCTAATTATACATTATCTCCTAAATTACCGCAAGCTTGAAATTGAAGTTATAATATACAACACATTATTCATCATATTCTTTCAAATTGATATTCTCTCTTGACTTTGGCCTTACTGGTGAGAACGATAAGTACAAAGTTTTTCATAAACAAACCGTTCCTGTAATGTGGAGAGCAGTCGTAAACTCTTTTCACAGCCACAATATGTGAAAAACGTATCTCTCCGTTTAAATAGATTATACTTATCCGAACCGTAAAACCTTTTCAGATAACTCCATTGTTTTTCGAAAAACGCAATTCTTCTACTATCATTGATTTTGAGAGTTTGCATTATTCAGAAAGAAAGTAGTAAGCTCAATTTAATTTGCACATACAGGTGATTATAAAAATATTATAATAGTTAAAATTTCAAATTATTTTATATCTTGCTATTAGATTTCCACTCCATTAAAGAATATCAGCGGACAACACATTTACTATCCGCTGATTTATTGTATTATTCGATTAATCTTATTGGTTTAAATTCCAGTTTCTGATCCTTAAGCTCTAAATCAATAGTTACAACGTTTTTTAGTTTACCTATAACTTATACTTTCTAATCAACCATAAAACTTTGGAAAATTTTTTCTATTTCACAGAAAGAACTTAACAAATTTTATATCGATATTATTATTCTTTACTCAAACAGATTTATCTTTTAATGAATGCATAGTAATATTTCCACTTTCACCAATCTCAATAACCTTGTCGCAATACTTAAGCATAGAGCTACGGTGTGTAATAATAAAACAGGTAATTTCTGTAAGATTCTCCGTTATATTTTTTAAGATTATAGACTCCGTCTTTTCATCAAGTGCACTTGTTGCTTCATCAAGTATTAGTACTGGTTTTTCGCTAATTAATGCACGAGCAATTGCTATTCTTTGTGCCTGACCTTCCGAAATTCCCACAGATCCTTCACTTATCTCTGTTTCAAGCTTTTTCGGAAGTTTTTTGACAAATTTATCAGCAGAAGCCATTTTCAATGCATTATTTATCATTATCTCATTTGCATCACTCTTACCTACTCTTACATTTTCTGCAATAGTACCGGATCTAAGTGTATTCCCTTGAGGTACATATGAAATAAAGCGTCTTGAATCCGGACAGACAGGTTCAGATACATCAGAAAATGTATAGTAAATACTTCCTTTTTGAGGCTTAGTCAATGCAAGCAACATTCTTATCATTGTTGTTTTTCCTGCACCTGATGAACCAATAATTCCTATTTTTTCTCCGGGTTTTACAGAGAAATCTATATCTTTCAGTATTTGCTCCTTATCATAAGCAAAAGACACTGAATTCACCTTAAGTCCAACATTTTTTGGAACATCAGTTTTTCCCTCGTATCTTTCTTTTTCAATTTCAGTTACATCGGAAATACGCTCGGCTGATATCAGCATGCTGTAAACTTTCGGAAAAAGTCCTGCAAGACCGCTCACAGATCCTTGTACACTTGATACAAGCGTAATAAAAACTGTAAGTGTGCCATATGTAATATCGCCTGTAGATATTCTGTAAGATCCCCAGCAAAAAGCAATCACATACCCCATGCTGTATATCATCTTCATTACAGCACCCATTATTGAACTTAGGCGGGTATTGTAGGTAACAAGCTTAAGCCGCTTGTTTTTAAACTCTTCCATTTTCTTTTCGTTTATGTCTTCCTGCATAAAAGTCTTTATTACTGTCAAATCAGATAAACATTCCTGCATAAAAGCACGATATTCAGACTCGGTTTTCCTTAACTGAGTTTGATATTTTTTGTATTTTTCTTTGAAAAACAACATTAATAATGCACCGATAGGGCCAAGTATTAGCGCAAATACTGCTATGGCTTTATCGTAGTAAAATAAAATGCAAAACGATATTATTAATTGACAAAGTATCAAAATTGTAGAGGGAATCAGAGATATTAACCCATCTGCCAGTCCGTCTACGTCCGATGTTAGCCTTGTCACCAAATCTCCGCTGTGATATTTTGATATTTTTATCCATACACACCTCTGAATATCATTAAACAGCTTCTGTTTTATATTAAACGAAAAACGTTCATTTATATAACTTGATAATATATTGCTGAATATTCCTACAATAATTGAAACAAGCGTAGTGATACACATTAGTGTAATATTGCGAAAATTAATAGCTCCTCTTGTTGCATCATCAACCACATATTTTCCGATTATTGTACTGGCATAAGATATTCCCATCGATACAAGACTGACACAAAATATTATTATTATATGAGATATATATGGACTTGTTATTCGTATTATCCATTTCATCAGCCTAATGTTTTGATCCTTTTTCTTAAGCCTTTTAAAAACTCGTTTGACTTTATTCATGTTCTTCTCTCCTGAACATTTTTTTCAACCACTCGATAATTTTTGTTGGTTGATGAATAAATGCAGATATATAATGTTTAATTCTAATAATTCTTTGAGCAGCTTTAGGATGATCTCTCCGAAACAACATTCTTTGTATCATATAAAAACGCAAAAAACCTTTTTCACAGCTTATTTTTTTCCCATTTCTTATTGCGTTGGGAACATACGCAACAAGTTGCTGATTCGTCAAACCGCAATCAGGAACAAATTGATTATCGCCCACAAAGTCATAAGTTCCGTCATTATTTTTGCGGCTCAATCTATGCATTGCATAAGAACCGTCTTTTCGCCTAAACATAAATAGATCTCCCAATTTAGGAGTATGACCTTGAGGTGATACCATAAAAATGCTATCTTTCTCATCCATCAAATATGGCTGCATACTCACGCCTTTTATTTTAAGTGATACTATCTGTCCGTTTTCCAACTGCTCAATTACCACTGGCATTAAATCACGCATAGAAACAGACAATGTTTCTTTTTCCGTCACAATAGCATCCCTCCGCTTAAATCATCTCCGTACATCATCAGTGCATAACATACGCCCGAAACACCTTGCATAAGCCCATAATTCACATCACAAGTGTCAATAATATGCACCATGTTTAACTTATCTTCTGTGAATCGCTTTTCTACAATATCATACAATTTTTTATTTTGTATGCCTATACACGATGCCGCCATTAATCTTGAGCTATTGCCACAGCATAAGCTGTCACGTTTCATTATTGTATCACTGTTTAAATTATCTGCTGCAAATGCTATATCACGATTACATAGTTTTTTAATTTTTTCATTTTCTGTAAGAGATAGTATTCGTTTTCGAATCATGGCTTCACCTCCTGCTCCTGAACACCAGCCATTCATGAAAGCTGTTTTGTCAGTATAGCGTAAGTCTTGCCAATTTTTCTTTCCTTTGTCGAAAAACTGCTCCTCAAATTTAATTAACTCAATTATTTTATTGTCAAGCTCATTTGTACTTAACACTTTTTGCACACATACAGATGCAAGAGCTATTCCTGCAGCACCATGTGCAGCACCTGTTAGAGTTGGTTTAGTATTAGATATCACAGGAACTAAAGCTTTTGCAATTGGCTGTGATATTTCATTTGGTAACTTTGGAAGCATTAATGCAAAGCCTACCACACCACCTAAAAGGTCACCTGTGGTGTTTGTTTCTATTACAGGCGTTATCAATTTTGCAAGTTTTACAGCATATGTTCGGAAAATTATTTCTTCTGTAAGTTCCCAAATATGCAATAAGGCATTAATTATTCCTCCGATTCCGTCCTGAAGTCTGCCTGATTTATCGTTCATCGCTATATTCGCTGACATAGAATCTATAAACTTACAAAATGGTTCAATATGCGAAAAAAGCATATTAATATACTTTCTCTGCCCTGTTCTTCGGTATAAAGCTGCATATGCACAAAGTATGCCTGTCAAGCCATTGTATAAACCAAAACCGACATTTTGCAAATATACATTATTGTCGCTTGACGCTTCAAGCTGTATCCAACCAGATGAAATAGTTGATATGTATCCATTTTCAAGCATATTGTATGCTAATTCTGAAATCGTTTTACCAACAACCGGTATACTCTTATACTGCTCAATTGGTCTGGTGCTTTGTAGAGTATGCATAATAATTTTTAACTGTGCAATACAATCGGTATCTGAGAGATTTTCAATTTTTTTGGATACGCATTCTTTAGGACTGAGCTGTAAGAAAGCTTTTGCAACAGTACTCGCATCACTAAACAAATCGCAACTTTCATACTTAACCGAAAAATACGGAATATCTCCGTTTAATAAGTCAATAACCTCTGATTCAAACGCTTTGTGCATATACTCAAAGCGATCATTGCGTATATCTTTTATATATGCTGCAGAAAGCAGTGTTTCAAGAACCGACCGACACTTATCTTTTGGAAATTTTTCGGCAAGAGTAAGCATACGTGAATACACCTCGGTAGGTCGCAAAAGAATACGGAAAAAACAACCCTTAAACTTTTCAACAGCTAATTCAATAATATTTTTATTGGAAAGTGTAAAATCATATGCTGCTTTGAAACCCATACACACCTCA
>ONAH01000188.1 GCA_900315715.1 uncultured Eubacteriales bacterium | reverse complement strand
CCTGTAACAGGTGGTATGGGCGTAGGAATGTTTGCAGTTGTAGGTGCAGTACTTGCAGCAGCAGGCGTAGTATTGATGAACAAGTCAAGAAAGGCTAAGGCTTGCTAATTTAGTATTTCAAAATACTTATGAAAAGGACAATGTTCTATGAAAATTAAAAAATTTCTAAGTGTCCTTTTAATAGTCATGGTTGCAGTAGGAGTGTTTGCACTCCCTGCAGCTGCGGCTGTAAAAGACACAACAAGGGACGTTAGCCTTACAATTTATGCATTGGAAGCAAAAGATGGCAGCGAGGTTACAGTTGATGTCAATGTAACAGGCGAGAAAGCTGTTCTTGCAGATGTAAAGCCGATTAAGGGTGCAGTGTTTGAGCTCTATAAGGTGGCAGATGATGAAACATCAACATTAATTCCTTTAGAAGATGCTAATGTTGTTACAGATCCAACAGGAGAAGATGGATCTGTAAAAGTGGTGATTCCCGGTATAGATCAGGGACGCTATCTCGTAGTTGAAGAATCAGCCCCTGAAAATGTAACAGGTACCACAATACCGTTTCTCATAGATCTTCCGTTGAGAAATCCCGATGGTACAGATTATCTATATGATGTTTATGTTTATCCTAAACAGCTTCAGAAAGCAAGCCCCGTTCCGGTTACACCAGAAGAAGATCTTCCTGATCCGAAGGTGTCTAAGCTAGTATCGGGCGATGACGGAAAAACATGGGGAGAAGAAGCAAACATTGAAGCATTCAGCGGCAAGAAAGCATACTGGAAAGTTACCGGCGAAATTCCAAATACAGTCGGAGAGTTTGATATCTATGAGATAGGCGATATTCTCGACAATAGACTTATACCTCCTACAAAGTCAGAGGTAAAAGCCAGCATCGACGGTAAGGAACTACCGGAAAGCACTTACACTGTTTCAATAAAAAATCAGACAATTGCTGTTAATTTCGACGTAAAAACACTTGCTAAATATACGGATAAAAAGGTAGATGTTATTTTCCCGACAGCTATTGATGTAAAAGCAAAGAATGCTATCGGTATAAAGATCGAAAATATCGCTACACTTACATTCTCAAAGCTCAGCGGTAGTATACCTCACACGGATAGTGATACTGATACTATTATAGATACCGATATTGATACCGAAGTCGATACAGACACAAGTACAGAGATTATTAAGAAGAAATCAACAATTTCTACAAATATTGTAAGAGTATGGACAGGTTCAATAGAGGGCTTTAAGCACGATAAGGATAACAAACCGATAAGCGGTGCGGAGTTTACACTTTACACCGATAAGGATTGTAAAAAGTCAATAGGTAAATCAACATCTGATAAAAATGGTATTTTTACCTTTACAGGATTAAAGGACGGAACTTATTACATGAAAGAAACTAAGACTCCGGACGGCTATCAGGAGAATAACAATGTTATTAAGATTGAGATAGACGGAAAAACAGATCCTGTGAATAAAGTCGATGTACTCAATATACCGAAGTCAAATCTTCCGCTTACAGGCGGCGCAGGTACGGTGGGTATTTCGCTTATAGGTATCGGAATAGCACTTGCGGGTGTTGTAATTGTTATCTTGACAATTAAAGCATATAATAAATCAAGATATGCCGCAGCATAAGTTTTTGGTAAACGTCTTGAACTAAATTTAGGAACGATCATTTTTGGTCGTTCCTATTTTTTTGCGAAACAAAAAACCCCCGCTTTGACAGGGGTTCAGAAAGGCTAAACTATGGTCAGAAGGTCTTTTCGTGTTGCAATATGTATGGTCTGCAAAACAACGATAACAGTAAGTATTATTATATATATTTTTATTACTCAATTTGAGATAAAAATTTATTATATAAAATTATGAATTTTTTATATAGTATTACCCATACTAACTGTACAACGAATAACGAAAGGACAGATAGTATGATTTGTAAAAACTGTAACGCATATAACGACAGCAGAGCAAATTTTTGCTGCAAGTGCGGAGGGGAGTTGTATCATAGTACAATGGTAACTTCCCCCGTGACAGATAAGGTAACGGCATATAGTATCCCGACAATGGGAGTGAGAGCATTTTCGGGAATGGGTAACGGTTATCTACAAAGCGCTATACAAAATGTAGTATCAAGCGGTTATCCGAATTCTGATACCTACCACACATACCCGACAGGTGCAGATGTATATAAGAAAAACAATGGTTCGTGGATTTGCCCCGACTGCGGTGAGGAGAATGATGCTTCAAAGATATTTTGTACAAGCTGCGGAAAATACAGATAGCATTAATTCTATTGACGCAAATAAATCAGTACACAGTCTCCTCTATGATCAACTTTATCTCCTATCCAAGGGTCAGTGTCAGAAAATGAGCAAAGCATTTTGTCGTTTTTATAAACAGTATAAGTATTATAATTATCCGAAATATAAATAGTATATTCTTTAACTGTGTATTCGTATTCTTTAGTTTTCTTATTATATTGAATTACCGAAGATTCGCTTGATTTTTCTAACCATAAATCTTTCATCACAATTACTTCCATATCTTGCGGCATTAATTTCTCTATTAAGGAAACTCCTCCAAAATCTACTTTTTTACAGTAGGAATCATTCATTGCACAAGCATACCACCCCGTATCTTCTTTGCCGAATATGGCGTGGTCATTATAATAGTAGTTAAACACCATGAGAATATCGCTATTGTGAATATAGTAATACTCCCTAATAAAAAATGAGAAAAACATAATCAGCGGTATTACAATGATTATTGCGGCAAACTTCGCAGCATGACTTTTTTTAGGTGCTTCGGGAGTGTTTTCGTCTTTGAGCTTTTTATCGCAGCCACTTTTTGTGATTGAATATATGAATAACGCAATTATGTTTGGTATAAGTATCTTTGGAAGAATATGCATAGAAAAATCAATTCTGAATATTTTAGGAATTAAAGTAAGATTCACAATCATCAAAAATATGTTTGCGGAACATATTTTATTAATAGCAGTGTAAAAAAGTTTATCTTTTGATTTTGTAGCTGCTGCTCCCATTACGATCGACATAACGCTTAAAAATATACCTATTATGATAACACAATTTGTCATAGATATTCCTTCTTTCGATTGAGGTTAGTTTAAAGATTTAGGGTATAGTAATAAGTCAACTTATACTGTAAAATTACATTATAAGTGAAAAACTGTCAATGGCTATAATAAAAAAATACTATAAAAAAACTTGTGCAAGCTGTTGTTTACAAAAAGCCGCTCTCTAAAAAAGGGCGGCAAAAAGCTTTATTTGAACATATAGCTTTTTATATCAAGATATAGTTAAAAAGGTCATTTTTACTGACGGTAAAAAACATTTTTACAGTCTATATTGAAATAATTATTGTTGTAATTTATCTGATGAAGTAATTCGTTGTTTTTGTAGATAACAAGGTTGTGAGTATAAAAATCGTTAATCTCAATGTAATAATCATTTACATTAATTGATTGTTTTCCGCGTTCGTTAACATATTCGTATTCACTGTCGGATTTGATCATACCCTTTGGCAGAAATTTTTCTATTTTATATCCGCCGAAATCTACTCCTATGTCAAATGATTCGCAATATTGGTCATTGACTGCAAACGCAAAGGAGTGTGAATCTCCGAGTCCTCCGTTTCCTCTTGATGTATATATTAAAATTAGATCGCTGTTGCGTATAAGATACAGTTCTTTGAAGAATACAAAAGAAAAAATAAGTATAGGTATTAAAATTACCAATTTAGCCGCAAATGCAAAATGCTTGTTATAAGGTATATCTTCCGGTAT